>NZ_JBLUPI010000009.1:0-126799 GCF_048060015.1 Neisseria sp. S1 | reverse complement strand
GCGGCATAGGACCATCGGCAGCAGATACTACCAAGATAGCGCCGTCCATTTGAGCGGCACCGGTAATCATGTTTTTCACATAGTCGGCGTGACCCGGGCAGTCTACGTGTGCGTAGTGGCGGGTTTCGGTTTCATATTCTACGTGAGAAGTGTTAATGGTAATACCACGGGCTTTCTCTTCCGGGGCATTGTCAATTTGGTCGTAACCTTTGGCTTGACCGCCGAATTTTTCAGCCAAAATGGTGGTCAGGGCAGCAGTCAGAGTGGTTTTACCATGGTCAACGTGACCGATGGTGCCAACGTTTACGTGCGGTTTGCTCCGCTCGAATTTTTCTTTAGCCATGGCAATCTTCCTATTCCTAAGCTTTAAGTTTGGATAAATTTATAATCTTGATGGTGCCCATGGGCAGATTTGAACTGCCGACCTCTCCCTTACCAAGGGAGTGCTCTACCCCTGAGCTACATGGGCATTCTATGCTGTAATTTGGAGCGGGTGAAGGGAATCGAACCCTCACCGTAAGCTTGGAAGGCTTCTGCTCTACCATTGAGCTACACCCGCATACTTACCAGTTTCTCTGCTCCAAAACTAGATTGGATTTTGGTGGAGGGAGAAGGATTCGAACCTTCGAAGCTTACGCAACAGATTTACAGTCTGCCCCCTTTGACCGCTCGGGAATCCCTCCAAAAGAGAAACGCAATAATATAGACTCTTAAAACACACGTCAAGTATGTTTTTTAAATTTCAACAAAGAAACTTTATAACTCAATATTTTTAAATAATTTATTTTTCCGCCACGATGCGTTCATATTTAGCCTGAAGTTGCTCCGGAGTCTCCGGATTCTCTTCATCCACTAAAATACAATCAACCGGACACACCTGCTGACATTGAGGCTCATCGTAATGCCCCACACATTGAGTACACAAATTAGGGTTAATTTCGTAAATTTCCTCACCCTGATAGATAGCATCATTAGGGCACTCTGGCTCGCATACATCACAATTAATGCATTCGTCTGTAATAAAAAGCGACATTGCTTTTCCTTTTTATAGAAATAATTCAAAACCGATTAACGGTGGATTATATCATATTCTAACTAGCCAATAGCTCGATTTAATGATTATTTCAATTTGAGAATAGTTATTAAATGCTATTTATTCAGTCACTTGCCGCTATAGATTAATAACTCAAAAAAACTTTTCCCAGACCGCCCTTGACGGTACGCTTGCAAATATCCAGGCAATTCCGGAAAGCTCCCCGCCTCAATATATACCATGGCATCCTCGTTCAAGCAGTTGTTTAGCAAGTTAAATAGCAATGGCCACCGAGACCAGCTGAACGGAGGGTCTAAAAACACCATATCAAATTTTCCTATAGTAGGTCTTTTTAAATAATCTAACCCGTCTGCACATACTATTTCGACTTGATGCAGTTGCAAATCCACTATGCTTTTTCGTAACTGTGCGGCAGTTTTCTGATTCTTTTCTACCATCACCACTGTATTGGCACAACGAGATGCGGCTTCAAAGCCAAGAGCTCCGCTACCACTAAAAAGATCTAAAACACGCTTGTTAGTTAAATCCTGTCCTAACCAATTAAACAACTTCTCCCTCACCATATCTGGGGTAGGGCGCAATCCCTCTGCATCAGAAAAATTTAATTTCCTCCCTCTACACTGGCCTCCAATAATTCGCACTTGATTGTTATGTTTAATATTTTTCATAATAAACTACTCGCTTAAACAACGAATCAGAAAGGGGCTTTTGCCTGCCAAACAGTTTGATGCACTATTTAGCACATTCATCAACCCCTCATATTTCATATTGAAAAATTACTTACCAATTTTTACTGGCATACTGCTTTCACAACGAGGCCGTCTGAAATTTCAGACGGCCTTATAATACGTGGTTATTTATTCTTTCGATTCAGGAGCTTCTATCTGTTCTTTCCAACCACACTCTTTCTGCGGGCAAACCTTTTCAACTCCCCAACGTTTCGTTGTCTTAATCGTCAACACCGGCCAATTACACTTTGGACAAGACTCCGCAATCGGCGGATTCCATGTTGCATAGTTACAATCAGGATAAGTGCTACAACTATAAAACAATTTGCCATAGCGCGACTTCCGCTCAACCAAGTGGCCCTTTTGACATTGCGGGCAAGCAACACCAGTATCTTTAGGCTTCTCTAAAGGTTCTATATGCTTACACTTCGGATAGTTTGAACACCCGATAAATTTACTGCCGGTTCGACTGTATTTATATACTAAACCACCTCCGCATTTCGGGCATTCACATCCGTCTAATTCGGCCTGCTCCTCAGCTTCTTTGGCTATACGTTCCGCCGCCTGTTCCGCATTTTCATTAACATTACGGGTATAACTACATTCGGGGTAACCCGCGCAGGCAACAAACCTCCCCATACGCCCAAATTTGATTTGCAATTTGTGGTTGCCGCATTTAGGACAGATCTCATCCAACTCTTCGGTTGTAAATTTAGCTCGCTCGATACCTTCTTTTTCTTCAACTTGTTTACTGAAGCCTTTCCAAAACTGGCTCATGACCGGCACCCACTTGCGTTTACCGTTAGCAATATCATCTAATTGGTCTTCAAGCTTAGCGGTAAAATGGTAATCAACGTACTGGGCGAAATGCTCGGTTAAGAATTTGTTGACGATATCTCCAGTATCCGTAGGCATAAAACGTTTTTGATCGAGCGTAACATATTCACGTTCTTTTAACGTTGAAATAATACTGGCATAAGTAGAAGGGCGACCAATCCCGAATTCTTCCAATGCTTTCACCAAAGTCGCTTCGTTATAACGCGGAGGCGGGCTGGTGAAATGCTGCTCTCCATAAAGGCGGTCAACCGGCAACTTGTCGCCTTCTTTCATTTCAGGCAACTTTTTCTCATCTTCACCTTCATTACCTTCATCAGTACCTTCTTCGTAAACGCTCAGAAAACCTGCAAATGTCTGTACTTGGCCGGTTACGCGGAACACACCTTCACCTACAGCAATATCAACTGTAGTTTGATCAAACTTAGCCGGAGCCATCTGACAAGCGACAGTGCGCTGCCAAATCATTTGATATAATTTGAATTGATCTGCACTCAAAAAAGGTTTTACGCTTTCAGGGGTACGGTATACCGATGTCGGACGGATAGCCTCATGTGCCTCTTGGGCATTTTTCGACTTAGTTTTATATTGTTTGGCACTACTGGGAAGATAATCCTTACCTATTTTATTTTCAATGTAATGGCGGATTTCGGTGAGCGCTTCATCAGACAGCGTTACGCTATCGGTACGCATATAGGTAATCAAACCGATTGCCCCTTGCCCGACATCTATACCTTCATACAATTGCTGTGCGGTACGCATAGTGCGGTCGGTTGTCATACCTAGCTTACGGACTGCGTCCTGTTGCATAGTAGAGGTAGTAAAAGGGGCCGAAGGATTTCGACTGCGTTTTTTCTTTTCTACGCCAACAACTTGGGCATCAAATCCCTCAAGATTTTTCAATACTCCCGCCTGAGCAGCCTCATCGACAAATGTAAACTGCTCAACTTTTTCGCCTTTATATTGTGCCAATTTAGCCGTAAACTTACCGCGGCCTTTATGACTATCTAAGTGAATACTCCAATACTCTTGCTCTTCAAATGCTTTAATTTCGTTTTCGCGCTCACAAATCAAACGCAAGGCTGGGCTTTGCACACGCCCAGCAGATAGGCCTCGACGGATTTTTTTCCACAACAGCGGAGAAAGATTAAAACCAACCAAATAATCCAACGCACGTCGTGCCTGTTGGGCATCGACTAAGTTAACCTCTAATTCACGAGGATTCGCAATCGCATCCAAAACGGCATTTTTGGTGATTTCATGAAACACTACTCGCTGCGGTTTGATATTTTTCAAACCGCGCTTGCTTTTTAGAATTTCCTGCAAATGCCAAGAGATAGCCTCACCTTCCCTATCCGGGTCGGTTGCGAGATACAAGCTTTCGGCCTCTTTAGCCGCAGCCACAATAGCATCGACATGCTTACTGTTTCGAGCCACCAATTGATATTTCATTGCAAAATCATTGTCAGGATCAACGGCCCCGTTTTTCGGCACCAAATCTCTCACATGACCATAAGAGGCAAGGATTTCAAAATCACTGCCTAAATATTTTTTCAATGTTTTGGCTTTTGAAGGTGATTCAACAATCAATAATTTTTTAGCCATTCTCTGTTCTCAGGTTTCTTCGTTCGGAGTTGCTTTATCTTTACAAGGAAATATCAAGCAGCGCAACTCACATCTTTAATATAATCAAATCAATCACAGCAGCGGTATTTTCGCCAATGCACTTTAAATACTTGATTTTGCTTGTACCCAATTTGGTTTCAGACGGCCTTTTTATATACCTAGACCGTCTGAAATTATCTGTATTTAGGCGACGCCTGACCTAAATTTAATGCATCACGGCTTTACCGTGCAGTGCCATCATCAATTCATCACCAATCAATACCGGAAGTTCTGATTTATGCGCCCACAACACCAGCAAGGTTAACACCTTAGCCATATCCACCGTAATTTCTTCCGGCGGCATATGCAAAAGAGCATGAATTACAAACTCACGCTGCTCCCCATTTACCGCACCTTCGGCTTGCAAGAAATGTAGCAAGCCCATCACGTCCGAGGGTAACACATCCGCCTCTTCCGCAGTATAGATACGTAAGGCATCAGAACGATATGCATGAACCGTAGATCCTTCACTATCGGACAACACGCCTAATAACATCAGGGCATTATGGATTTGTGCTTCATCAAAACCCACATCTTCTAAAATCCGCCCTAAGTCATCAGGAGGCGGGCAAGCCTCAAAATCCTGATACTGTTCAATTAAAAAGGCGATGACCTCAGCCATTTCTGCCATTATATTTCCTTAATGATTTCTCTTTATACGTTGGTAACGCCCACCCGGCATAGATGCGATCACGCCTTCTAATTCCAACTCAAGCAGGCGTGCATAAATCTCATCTGCCGGCAAGCTTGTTGCCAGTGCCAAACTATCGGGATGGACTGCATCATAACCCATAGCATCCAATAGTGCATCAGCCTTAGAATTCATTTCTACATTAATTGATGCGGGACTAGGTGTCGATACACTAGATGGTTGCTGCACAGCCGATTCTGTTTCGCTGTAGCTTTGCTTATATACAGAATATGATGACATCAGCTGTTTTTGCAACAGCCGGGGGCACTCTTGCACAATATCATCTAAACACTCTACTAATTTAGCACCCTCTTTAATCAGCTTATGACAACCTTTGCTGCGGGGATTATCAATTGAACCTGGAACGGCCATTACCTCCCTCCCCATTTCTGCCGCCAAACGTGCGGTGATCAACGAACCTGATTCGGGAGCCGCCTCCACAACCAATGTTGCCTGTGCCAAAGCGGCGATAATACGATTACGACGCGGGAAATTCCCGGCAAGAGAACGTGTACCTAGCGGAAACTCACTGATAATTAATCCCTGCTCGGCTATTTGATAAGCCAAAGCCTGATTACTACGCGGATAGATGAAATCCATACCTGTGCCCCATATGGCTATCGTACCGCCGCTCCGTTTAAGTGCCCCCTGATGCGCGGCAGTATCAATCCCCGCTGCCATACCTGATACCACAACAACACCGCAACCGCTCAATTCTTCGGCAAAATCACGCGCAATCCTCATGGCCTGAGGTGTCGCATGGCGGCTGCCGACAATGGCCACCGCAGAACAATGCAAATAATCCTGGTTTCCCCGCAAGAAAAGTAAAGGAGGAGGAGTAATCCCTTCAGTCAAAATTGACGGGTAATCTTCGTCGCATAGCAGCATTAAACGGCATCCATCCTGATCTTCCCACTTTAAAGCGGCTTCTGCCGCCCTTTGTGCTTTCCCCTGCGCATCGTCCCATGCTTGCTCGGCCAACCTATGATTCAAAATATCGCGCACTTGGACCAATGGTGCGGACAAAGCAGCAGAAGCACTTCCAAAACGCTTAAGTAAAGCCAAAAAGCGCTCCGCTCCTATGTAAGGAGTGAGCGCCAATCTTACCCACGATTCCCGTTCCATAAGATCCATACTTTTCCCCCAAGTATTATTTTTTAACATTTAATTATCAAAAATTGCTGGTTCATTCAGAATAAATATATCCGCCAAGGTTCGATAATATTCCCCTATATCTACCAACAACCAATAATTTAAATTATATTTAAAAAAATCAAATAACTATTATGAAATAGTACATGGATTTTTATTTATTTGCCATATATAACTAAAGTTATATTATACTTTAAATATGCGTAGTGAATGTAAATAAAAAAGGCCGTCTGAATTTCAGACGGCCTTTCGTATTACAAACTAATTAATCCGAACGAATATTGCTTTTAATATTGTATTGGTTGTATTCGTAACTATGTGATTCTTGCGGCTCGTTTTTCACATGACGGCCATCTTGTAACATATTGTCCAAATCCCGACCCGGTTCGGCCACCACATCACCAATACTGATGTTGGTTTTGGTTTCTAAAATAATAGCGGAGGCCAAGTTTTCGCCGGTTCGGTATACCATTGCCAAACCAACCTCTTCAGCGGGAATCGACACATATTTTGCAACACTTCGGCGCCCTTTGGCGTTTTCTTCCAAATCCAATTTCACTTGACGACCGCGCTTATAAAGACTCAAAACCGTTCCCTTATCCAAACCGTCGGCCTCACCGCGATTAAGCGTGATCGTTTGGAACTGCCCCGCTTCGCCGATACCGTCAAAAATAGACACCACACGCGCATCAACCGGCTGCTCGGGGGCATGCGGCATCATTTGGAAACTATCGCCTTCGTCAGTCATTTTCAATAGAAAATCACCTTTGCGGATTTCGGATACAGCCTCTTCCACCACCATCGGTTGCGCCGTTTGGGTTGGTACCTTCACTAAAGGATGTACTCGGGTATAGTATTCGTTTTCAGAAAGATAGTCCGTATCTTTTTCGCTACGGGTGTCCAAAGCGCTGTTCGTATAAGGCAGGGTGCTGACAATACCGCTAAATACCACCTCCTGCCCAAGATATTTTTGTGTTTCCGGATCCAAAATATCTTTACGTGCGCGGTATACCAAATAACGGCCTGGTTCTTTCACCCCGTAAGCATAGACACGGTCTCCCCTGCTATAGAGCATACGGTTATCCGGACCTTCAATCAAACGCGGCGCATCTTGGGTTTGCATTTGCGGAATCACTTGCGGATGCTGCATAAAAATACGGTATAAATTAACATTAACCGTTTGGATGCCGTAACCCGCCGACATCTCGCGAACACGCGGTGTTAGTTTTACAGTCGGAATACCATCGGAATAAGATGCGCTGTCAAAGCCTAGGCGCGGCTGACCGTTTACATATTGCAATACCAATACTTGACCAGGATAAATCCGATGAGGGTTGCGGATTTCGCTGCGGTTAGCACCCCAAAGCTTGTTCCATTGCCACGGCGTATAAAGATAACGCCCCGAGATTCCCCACAAAGTATCACCCGGTTTTACCGTATAGCGGGTCGGAGCATCAGGGCGGATTTTTAGTTCGGCGGCCGACACAGGCATGGAAATTGCCAAGCCAACAGCACAAAGCAAGGTTATAATACGTTTCTGCATGACGTTCCCCTTGAAAACAATCAAACTGTCATCATTAAAATTACAAAATTACGCCGAATCCGAGCTGCTGAGAAATTTCGGCGGGAATATCGTATTCTAACACTGAAAATACTTGTCATCATAACTTAAAGTATTTTCAGACGGCCTTTAAAACCCGACAATTGCCACGCACGCAACACCTTAAATGAGAATATTATGGCTTTATTAAATATCTTAAAATACCCCGACGAACGCTTGCATACCGTAGCCAAACCGGTAACCGAAATCGACGACCGCATCAAAACTTTGGTTGCTGATATGTTTGAAACCATGTATGCCTCTCATGGCATAGGTTTAGCCGCTACCCAAGTCGATGTACACGAACGCGTAGTTGTCATGGATTTAACCGAAGACCACAGCGAACCGCGCGTATTTATCAACCCCGTCATTACCCACAAAGACGGCGAAACCACTTATGAAGAAGGTTGTCTTTCAGTCCCCGGCATTTACGACATCGTAACTCGCGCCGAACGCGTAACCGTTGAGGCACTCAATGAAAATGGTGAAAAATTCACTCTCGAAGCCGACGGGTTGCTCGCCATCTGCATCCAGCATGAACTCGACCACCTGATGGGACGGGTATTTGTCGAGTACCTTTCCAACCTCAAACAAAACCGTATCAAAACCAAATTAAAAAAACGTGCCAAACACGATCTCTAACCGATTTTTCAGACGGCCATCCAAATATGAAAGTAATATTCGCAGGCACACCCGACTTCGCTGCCCATGCCCTGAAGGCCATTGCCGCCGCAGGTTTTGAAATTCCTCTGGTTCTTACCCAGCCCGACCGTCCTAAAGGCCGCGGCATGCAACTACAGGCCAGCCCTGTCAAACAAGCCGCCCTCGAACTTGGGCTTAAGGTTGCCCAGCCTGCCTCCTTACGTAACGAAGAAGCGCAAAATCTGCTACGAGAGCAAAATGCCGACGTAATGGTTGTTGCCGCCTACGGCCTTATCTTGCCCGAAGCCGTCTTAAATATTCCCACGCACGGCTGCCTGAACATCCATGCCTCGCTACTGCCCCGTTGGCGCGGTGCCGCACCTATCCAACGCGCTATCGAAGCAGGAGATACAGAAACCGGCGTCTGTATCATGCAGATGGATGTCGGATTAGATACAGGCGCCGTGATTAGCGAACACCGTTACACCATCGGCGATACCGACACCGTAACAGAAGTACATGATGCATTAGCGCAAATTGGTGCTCATGCAATCGTTGCTGATTTACAACAATTACAGAAAGAAGGCCGCCTGAAAAGCATTCCGCAAGCCGAACAAGGCATTACCTATGCTCAAAAGTTAAGCAAAGAAGATGCTAAAATCAATTGGCATGAGCCGGCCGAAACCATCGCACGTAAAATCCGTGCATTTAATCCCGTTCCTGTCGCCTGGATTGATTACCAAGGCAAACCACTAAAAATTTGGCAAGCCGAAGTCGCCACACAAAACGGAAAAGCCGGTGAAGTTTTAGCATTTAATTCAGACGGCCTGATTATTGCCTGCGGTGAAAACGCACTGAAAATTACAGAATTGCAGCCTGCGGGTAGTAAACGCATGAACATTTCCGCCTTTGCAGCAGGGCGTACGATTGAAAAAGGCACACAATTATGAGTATGGCACTGGCCCAGCAACTGGCGGCACAAAGCATCACTGCTGTTGCCGAAGGACGTAACCTGCAAGACACCTTATCCGAAATACGTGCCGCCCACCCCGATCTAAGCGCACAGGAAAGCGGCGCTTTACAAGATATTGCCTACGGCGTACAGAGGTATGCGGGGAGCCTGCGTTTCATGTTGGCGCAAATGCTCAACAAACCCATCACCCACCAGCCGCTCGAAAGCCTGCTTTTGGCCGCCATGTACCAACTGCACTATACCCGTAATGCGCCTCATGCCGTCGTTAATGAAGCCGTTGAAAGTATTGCCAAAATCGGCAAAGGACAATTCCGCTCATTTGCCAATGCCATCTTACGGCGCTTTTTACGCGAGCGCGAAAAGCTGGCTGCGGCATGCAAAAAAGACGATGTCGCCAAACACAACCTGCCCGCTTGGTGGATTGCCTATCTACAACAACATTACCCAAAGCATTGGCACAATATCACCACCGCCCTGCAAGCACACCCGCCGATGACCTTACGCGTTAACCGTCGCCACAGTAATGCCGAAGCATATACTGAAAAACTTGCCGAAGCAGGCATCCAAGCCAAAGTATTGGATGAATATGCCGTCAAACTGGCCGAAGCACTACCGGTCGGACGCATTCCCGGTTTTTCAGACGGCCTCGTATCCGTTCAGGATTTCGGTGCGCAAAAAGCCGCCTACCTGCTCAACCCCAAAGACGGCGAGCGTATTCTCGATGCATGCGCCGCTCCCGGCGGTAAAACAGGCCATCTGCTCGAACTGGCTGACTGCAACATTACCGCACTCGATATAGATCCCGTAAGACTATCAAGAGTGGAAAGTAATATTGAACGTTTAGGCTTTAAAAATACCAAACTTATCTGTGCCGACGCACAAAACCTGGACACATGGTATGATGGTGAAAAATTTGATGCCATATTGGCTGATGTTCCCTGCACTGCCTCGGGAGTCGCCCGCCGTAATCCGGATATAAAATGGCTCCGCCGCCCCGGAGATGCAGGAAAAACTGCGCGCCAGCAAGAAACATTATTAGACGCCCTATGGCAAACCCTGACAAAAAACGGCAGAATGTTATTAGCAACCTGTTCTATTTTTGAAGAAGAAAATAGCCGTCAATTACAAAATTTTTTAAACCGTCATGCCGATGCGAAATGTATCGAAACGCATATGTACTTACCTAACCACCACCAAGATGGCTTTTATTACGCGCTTATCCAGAAACAGTAGGTTCCTGCTTCAGATTATTCTGCTGGCCGTCTCTTTTCAGGCGGCAGCGGAAGGGATTACCGTTACCCGCGCACAAGCCAAACTTACGGGCAGCGGCCAGCTTTCCATCAGCAGCCGCTTTAACACCGAATTACCCGATCAGCTCAAACAGGCATTAACCCAAGGCGTACCACTTACCTTCACCCTTACCTATCAGCTGACCGCACCCACTATTCCCGCCTATCGCTTCCGCCTTGGCCAATTGGTAAGCAGCGACAACAGCGTGCAATACAAACTCTCATATCACCCCCTAACCAACCGCTACCGAGTGAGTGTCGGAACCTTCTCCACAGAATACAATTCATTAGACACAGCCTTACGCGGTATCGGTGCGATTGCCAACTGGCAAGTTATGGGCAAAGGCAGTCTCCAAGGCGTATCCGCTCAAGATGCGCGCGCCGACATCCGACTGAGCCTGAGCACCTCGCAACTCCCCAAACCCTTCCAAATCAATGCCCTAACTTCAAGAAGCTGGCAACTTGATTCAGGTTGGAAAGCATTGAGTATCACACAGGAATAAACCGATGCGCCGCTTTCTGCTGATTGCCGGCTTACTAGCCGTTATCTTGTTATACACCCTGACCCTGGCTACGGGAAACAACAGCAGATTAGCCGATTATTTCTGGTGGATCATCACAATCAGTGCCCTGCTGACCATTTTTTTATTGGGCATCTTGATACGCTATGTTTGGCTTCTGCTACGTGACAACCAACATGGCATTTTAGGCTCTAAAATCGCCCGCCGGCTGGCCGGCATGTTTACATTAGTAGCTGTACTACCGGGCTTGTTCCTATTCGGCGTATCTGCCCAATTTATTTCCAACAGTATCGATTCTTGGTTTGGCAACGATACGCAGGAGGCTCTCGAGCGAAGTCTCAATCTGAGTAAATCCGCCCTCAACCTGGCTCTTGACAACAATGTCCGCAAAGCCGCAGCGGTTCAGGTGAACCTGATCAGCAGCGCACCATTGGGCGCCAACCTCAAGCAAATTCTAAGCGATAGTGCCAAAGAGGGAGAGTTCAGCCAACTTGTAGTTTACGATACTACTGCCAAGCGTATCACTACCGAAATCAACCCTCAAAGCTTACCTGCTCCTGTAACAGACGACACATTATTAAACCTACTTGAACAAGCCGGTTCGGTAAGAAGCATCGAAACCATCAATAATATACTTTATGCCCAGGGCTGGTTACCTTTGCCCGGCGTAGGCAAACAATCAGTATTGTTTTTCCGCCAACCTATTCCGGCTAATGTAGCCAAAGATGCCATGCTTATTGAAGCCGCCCGCGCCAAATATGCCGAATTAAGCTATGCCAAGCGCGGCTTGCAAACATTTTTTCTGGCTACCTTGCTGATGGCCACGCTCTTGGCGATTATGCTGGCCTTGGTATGGGCTCTGTATTTTGCCCGACGCTTTGTCGAACCGATTCTCTCCTTAGCCGAGGGGGCGCGTACCGTAGCACAAGGTGACTTCAGTCAAAAAAGACCTATTTTCCGCAACGACGAACTGGGGCGTCTCACCCATCTGTTCAACCATATGACAGAACAGCTTGCCATCGCACAAGCCGCCAGCGAACGTAACCGCATCCAGCAAGAAGCAATCCGGCATTATTTGGAATGCGTATTGGAAAGCCTGACTACAGGCGTTATCACTACAGACGACTCAGGCCGTCTGAAAACCTACAATAAAAGTGCTGAAAACATTTTAGGTATTTCGTTAGCACATCTTTTGGGCAGCAATTGGCACGATTGGCCCCAACAGTCACCCCAGCAGGCAATTTTGGCAGAAACATTCTCTACCATCATCGGCACCACCGCTTCAGGCGAAACGGTAGAGCTTACCTATACAGCCCCTGACAGCACCCGTATCCTGTTAGCCAAAGCCACCACACTACCGGACAATAATGACAACGGAATTGTAATGGTATTTGATGACATTACCGCACTCGTGCGTGCGCAAAAAGATGCGGCATGGGGGGAAGTTGCCAAACGTCTCGCCCATGAAATCCGAAATCCGCTCACACCGATACAATTGGCGGCCGAAAGATTGGCATGGAAATTGCATAACAAACTAGACGAGCATGATGCAAATATTTTGAAACGTTCGACCGACACCATAGTCAAACAAGTCGCAGCACTTAAAGAAATGGTAGAAGCTTTTCGGAATTATGCGCGCGCACCGGCACTCAAACCCGAAAAACTCAATCTAAATCAAATTATCGAAGAAGTTTTGTTGCTCTATGAGGGTAGCTCTTGTACATTCTCTGCCAACTTGAGTAATATACCGTTATGGGTTTCTGCTGACACGGGCGCCATTAGACAGGTGTTACATAATATCTTCAAAAATGCCGCCGAAGCTGCCGAAGACAGTGATGATCCGCATACCCGAATCCAAACCTGGTCAGAGAACAAACAAGTTATCATAACAGTCTGTAACAATGGCCAACATTTCAGCAAAGAAATGTTGCTGCATGCTTTTGAACCCTATGTGACAGACAAACCCACCGGCACCGGCTTGGGTTTGCCCGTGGTAAAAAAAATCATTGAAGAGCATTGCGGCCGTATCAGTTTGAGTAATCCTACTGAAGGCGGCGCATGTGTAAAAATAGCCTTACCCGAACTGGTAGAAGAAACTTATGCGAAGCAGTGACATATTAATTGTAGATGACGAAATCGGTATACGAGACCTCCTTTCAGAAATCCTGCAAGATGAAGGTTATACCGTTACCTTGGCAGAAAATGCCGAAGAAGCACGCCACCTGCGCCACCAAACCCGCCCGGCAATGGTATTGCTGGATATTTGGATGCCCGACTGCGACGGTATTACCCTATTGAAAGAATGGGCGAAAAACGGCCAGCTGAATATGCCTGTCGTAATGATGAGCGGCCATGCCAGTATTGATACGGCCGTCGAAGCCACCAAGATCGGCGCATTGGATTTCTTGGAAAAACCCATCTCCCTGCAAAAATTGCTCTCTACTGTTGACCGCGCCCTGAAATACGGTGAAATGCAGGCTGCCTCCGGCTTATCTCTTGACAAGCTGGGCAACAGCCCCGTGATCCAAGAACTCAACCGTTCGTTAGAACAAGCCATCAAACAAAACGGTGCCATTTTCCTTACCGGAGAAACCGGTTCGCCTTTCGAACTGGTGGCACGTTATTTTCATAAAAACGGCTCAGCATGGGTTGAACCAGGCAAAATCGAACACATTGTAGACATTCCTTTGGAAATACTGCAAAAAGCTGCCGGCGGCATTTTGTATCTAGGCGACATCGCCCAATACAGTAAAAACATACAACAAGGTATTAATTTCCTGTTGAGCAAAGCTGACCGCCACAATGTACGGATTATTTGCGCCAGCAGCCGTTCCCCCGAAGAGTTGGCTGAAAACCCCAACCATGACGGTAAGCTGCTAGAAACACTTTCGGCACTACATATCAGCATTCCTCCATTGCGCAGCCAACCCGACGACATCGTATTTCTCGTCAACCAAATATTGACCGAGTTGGCCGAAACCCAAAAAATCCCGATGGTAAAATTCAGTACGGCCGCTCTCAATATCCTGCGCCAGTATGACTGGCCCGGCAACTTGGAACAGCTGCGCACCGTTGTGAAAAACCTTGCTCTTACTTGTAACGGTGATGAAGTAGAGGAAAGCGCCGTACACAATATTTTAGGGCAATTTACTACTGCCAATCCCGCTTCCGAATTAGTGGGCGGATTCAATTTCAATATGCCCTTACGAGAGCTGCGTGAAGAATTAGAACGTCGGTATTTCGAATATCATATTGCCCAAGAAGGGCAAAATATGAGCCGTGTCGCTCAAAAAGTAGGGTTGGAACGCACACATCTCTACCGCAAACTCAAACAACTCGGCATTCAATTTTCACGCCGTAGTAGCCAAGACAAAGCAAGCGATGAATAACTTTTTGTAGAGATAAAGAGTAGAGATTAAAGGCCGCCTGAATCTTCAGACGGCCTTTTATTTTTAAATACCAAAGCATGTCTTTCAAAAATATTACCCAACTTGAGCCATCGCAAATATCATCAGGGTATCCGTCAAAAATTATATAAATAAATCAAAACCGTGCAACAACAAATCGGCTGTGTGGTTCCTATATTTTTCAAGTGAGATAATTTCCGCTTACCCTCTGAAAATCTTTTCTGACGCCCCCCCAAAGCCCTGTTTTCAACCATATTTAAATACACCCACTAAAAAACTTTATTTCAATAAAAACCTAAATACCGAATATTGTTTTTACTGATATTTCAAGCAAACCTTCAATTATTGCCACTACCTGTAATCTGTGTTTTAATCAAAACACTCGAAACAGGGGTGCTGCCTGAGGGCGGCTGAGAGTTACCCTTATTACCCGAACAAGATAATACTTGCGTGGGAAGTTTCAGCGTAATTGCCACTCTTTTCAGACGGCCTTTTGATACATTTTCTCTATGCCGTCTGAAAACATCTGCAACGCTCCTGTTTCTATTTATCCAAAAGAGAAACAGGAGTTTTTTATGTCTGCCAAGCCCACAGAATCACAACAATTAGACAATCTGAGCCAAGATTTGGGGATCCGCTTTGCCTATCCCAATTCCGATCGTATTTATTTGCAAGGAAGCCGTAACGACATCCGAGTGCCGCTACGCGAAATCCGCCAAGACGACACCGTAACCGAACGCGGCCGCGAAACCAATCCGCCTATCCCCGTTTACGACACCAGCGGACTTTACGGTGATCCCTCTGCCGCCATCAATCTAAAGCACGGCTTACCGCAGATCCGCAGTGCATGGATTACGGAACGCAGTGATACCGAGCAATTATCAGGGCTTTCCAGCGAATACGGACAAGAACGCGCCCACGATCCCCAAACCGCTCATTTGCGCTTCAACCAAATCACCCGCCCTTTACGGGCAAAAGCCGGACATAACGTTACTCAAATGCACTACGCCCGCCGCGGGATCATCACACCTGAAATGGAATTCGTTGCTCTGCGCGAACAGTCCAAACTCGAACAAATCTGGCGTGACCCTCGTTATGCCAAAATCATCAAACAACACGAAGGCGAGGCATTCGGTGCCAATCTGCCGCAACACCCCGATCAAATCACTCCCGAGTTCGTGCGCGCCGAAGTAGCCGCAGGCCGTGCGATTATCCCCGCCAATATCAACCACCCCGAATTGGAACCAATGATTATCGGGCGTAATTTCCGCGTCAAAATCAACGGCAACTTGGGCAATTCCGCCGTCACCTCCTCTCTCACCGAGGAAGTGGAGAAAATGGTTTGGGCATTACGCTGGGGAGCCGACACCATCATGGATTTATCTACGGGCGCGCACATTCACGAAACCAGGGAATGGATTATCCGTAACTCACCCGTACCCATTGGTACCGTACCCATTTATCAAGCCTTGGAAAAAACCGGCGGTATCGCCGAAGATTTAACGTGGGAATTGTTCCGCGACACTTTAATCGAACAAGCCGAACAAGGTGTCGACTACTTCACCATCCATGCCGGCGTTTTGTTGCGCTATGTACCGCTCACTGCCAACCGTCTCACCGGTATCGTTTCGCGCGGCGGTTCGATTATGGCCAAATGGTGTTTGGCACACCATCAAGAGAACTTCCTCTATACGCATTTTGATGAAATTTGCGAAATCATGAAGGCTTACGACGTGTCGTTCAGCCTTGGTGACGGCCTGCGTCCGGGCTGCGTGGCCGACTCCAACGACGAAGCACAATTTAGCGAGCTACACACACTGGGCAAACTCACTGCAAAAGCGTGGCGGCACGATATACAGGTGATGATTGAAGGCCCCGGCCATGTGCCGTTGCAACGCGTCAAACAAAACATGACCGAAGAATTGCAACACTGCTTCGAAGCACCCTTTTACACCCTCGGCCCATTAGTTACCGACATTGCTCCCAGCTACGATCATATTACTTCGGGCATCGGCGCAGCCAATATCGGTTGGTATGGTACGGCCATGCTGTGTTACGTTACTCCCAAAGAGCATTTAGGCTTACCCGATAAAGAAGACGTCCGCACCGGTATCATTACTTACAAACTGGCTGCCCACGCTGCCGACTTGGCCAAAGGCTGGCCTGGTGCGCAACTGCGCGATAATGCCCTGTCAAAAGCACGTTTCGAATTCCGCTGGCGCGATCAATTCCGCTTAAGTCTCGATCCTGAACGCGCCGAAAGCTTCCATGACGCCACATTGCCGGCCGAAGGTGCAAAAACCGCCCATTTCTGCTCAATGTGCGGCCCTAAATTCTGTTCGATGAAAATCACACAGGAGGTGCGCGATTATGCCGAGGCGCAAAAAGGGATGCAGGAAAAATCAGTAGAGTTCATACACAACGGCTCCACGCTTTACCGTTAACACATACGATAATATATTAAATAAATATTAAAAAAGGCCGTCTGAAAATTTCAGACGGCCTTTTCCTTACTTTTATTTATATAGAATAAATATTTATGGTTATTTTCTAATATTTGCCTATCAACTATTCTTTTTAGTTTTTAAATAAGCATTTAACAGTTAATTGTTCCCAACAACCTCAGCCATAATTTACAAAATCTTAAATTTCTTGACAATAAACTGAACTTTGCTTAATTTTATTGATTCCAAGTCAGATACTAAATCTGTATTTAATTTAAATATAGTCCATTCCAATACCAAACTATCAGGAGATAAAGAGATGCCGAACAAACTTTCCAAACTCACAATAACTGTTTTAGCCGCCATATTCGCATTAGGAGGTTGCAGTAAGCAGGCAGCCCAAAATGGCGAACCGTCCAAGCCCGAATGTATCGCCCCTGCCAAACCGGGTGGCGGTTTTGACTTAACCTGTAAATTGGCGCAAAGCGGTCTCAAAGAAACCAAACAACTCGACAAACCTATGCGGGTAACCTATATGCCGGGCGGCGTGGGAGCGGTGGCCTATAACAAAATCGTTGCCAATGACCCTGCCAATAATGATGCGATTGTCGCATTCTCTACCGGTTCGTTACTGAATCTCGCCCAAGGCAAATTCGGCCAATATACGGAAAAAGATGTACGTTGGCTGGCTGCCGTGGGAACCGATTACGGCATGGTGGCCGTTAACGCCGATTCTCCGCTTAAAAATCTGAAAGACTTGGTTGAGGCACTCAAAGCTGATCCTAAAAAAATCAGCTTCGGCGCAGGCGGTAGCGTGGGCGGACAAGACTGGCTGCAAACAGCCATGGTTGCCAAAGCTGCCGGCGTTAATCCCAAAGACATGACATACGTGGCATTAGAAGGCGGTGGTGAAGCCGTTACCGCCGTATTGGGCAACCACATCAGTGTTGTCAGTGCCGGTATTGCCGAGATGGGTCCGCATATAGAATCCGGCAAAGTGCGTGTGTTGGCAGTATTCGCACCCGAGCGCTTGGAAGGCAAGCTTAAAGATATTCCGACTGCCAAAGAGCAAGGCTACGATGTCGAATGGCCGGTAATACGCGGTTATTACATGGGTCCGAAAGTTAGTGAAGAATCGTTCCAATGGTGGAAAACCCACTTTGATGCCATGCTGAAAGATCCGGCATTTGAGCAATTACGCGCCCAACGCGACCTGCTGCCCTTCTCTATGACAGGCGACGAACTCACCCAATACGTAGTGAAAACTACCGAACAAATGCGCGCGCTTTCAAAAGAATTTGAATTGGAAACCAAATAACCGCGGTTGGTTTTCAGACGGCATACGGCCGGTAATCAAGATATTACCGGCCGTATATCCTGTATTACCGACCTTTTCGGAGTGTAATTTATGAGAGCCGAACGTATTTTTTCAGCATTGCTCTTGGTAGCTTCGCTGTTTTTCTTATGGCTGGCATGGGGTTATACCGCACCTATCGCTTATGACCCTCTTGGCCCGCGTCCTTATCCCGTATTGATTTTATCGTTGCTGGCTGCCTGTTCCCTTTTTTTGGCCGTACGCCCCAAACAGGAAAAAATCGATCTGGGCCACACGCCGAATTTGATAACCAAGCTGATACTGTGTCTGGCGGCCATGTTGCTTTATGCCGTCTTTTTCGAATTGCTGGGCTTTCCACTGGCTACAGCGCTCATGGCTTTTGCGGTAGGCAAACTGTTTGGCGGCAGAACCCTACCCTGTATCGTTTCCGGAATCGCAATGGGTATCGGCTTGTTTTTCTTATTCAACAACCTGCTCGATGTTGTTTTGCCTGCTGGTTTTGGCATGTAAAAGGAGGGACGATTTATGGATATTCTAACTTATCTGATGTCCGGTTTTGAGGTCGCCCTGCAACCGCAAAATCTGATGCTGGCACTAATCGGTGCTTTTCTCGGCACAATTGTCGGCATGCTACCCGGCTTAGGGCCGATTAACGGCGTGGCTATTTTACTGCCGTTTGCCTATGCATTCGGCCTGCCGCCCGAGTCTGCATTGATTCTTTTGGCTGCGGTTTATCTCGGCTGTGAATACGGAGGCCGTATTTCGGCCATTCTAATCAATGTACCGGGGGATGCCGCCGCCATTATGTCTACGCTCGACGGCTATCCGCTGGCCAAACAAGGTAAGGCCGGTATCGCCCTATCGTTATCAGCCGTCAGCTCCTTTACCGGCAGCACCATTGCAACCGTAGGCGTGGTGTTATTTGCCCCGCTGCTGGCCAACTGGGCAATCGCTTTCGGGCCTGCCGAATATTTCGTATTGATGGTATTTGCCATTACCTGCTTGAGCGGTTTGGTCGGAGACCAACCTGTCAAAACCGCCGTAGCCGCCCTTATCGGTCTTTTCCTTGCCGTTATCGGTGTAGATGCGGTAACAGGGGTGTACCGTTTTACTTTTGATTCGGTGAATCTTTCAGACGGCATTCAGTTTACGACCATCGTGATCGGCTTTTTCAGCATCAGCGAAATCCTGATTATGCTGGAACATACGGCAACCGGACAAAAAATCCTCAGCCAAGGCAAGCGCTCCCTGTTTAACTTTAAAGAGTTTGCCTTCAGTTTCGGCGCGATGATTCGAAGCGGTATTGTCGGCTTCATAGTCGGCATTCTGCCGGGAGCGGGAGCGACTATTGCCAGCGCGATGACTTATACCAACGAGAAAAAACTGGCCGGCAAAAACGGTAAGTTCGGCGAAGGGGACTTGCGCGGCATCGCTGCTCCTGAAGCCGCCAACAATGCTTCGGCCTGCGGTTCGTTCATTCCGATGCTGACATTGGGTGTGCCCGGCTCCGGTACTACGGCAGTTATGATGGGCGCGCTAACACTGTATAACATCACCCCCGGCCCCCAACTTTTCAGCGAACAGCCCGATATCGTTTGGGGTTTGATTGCTTCTTTGTTTGTCGGCAATATTATTTTGCTGCTGCTAAATATCCCGTTGGTAGGCCTGTTCGCCCGTATGTTGAATGTACCCAACTATATTCTGATTCCGGCGATTGCCGCAGTAAGCTTCGTAGGGGTATATGCCATCCACAGCACAACCTTCGACCTGATTCTGATGGTTGGATTGGGTATTCTCGGTTATGTGCTGCGCAAGCTTAATTTCCCGCTTTCTGCACTGATTCTGGGTTACGTATTGGGCGAACTGATGGAGTCCAGCCTGCGCCGGGCTTTGTCAATTTCACAAGGCGATATCGGTATCTTGTTCCACGGTCCGATTACCCAAGTATTATGGGGTTTGTCTCTGCTTATGGTATTGCTGCCGCTGTATCGGTGGATACGCCACCGCAACAAAACAGCATAAAAAAGCCAGGTAAAAAAAGCCGCCTGACTTTTCAGACGGCTTTTTTTCATACATAAAACTATGCCGTCTAGAAAAAATAATGTGCGGCAAAATACTCTTTAAAACTTAATAGATACAAAATGAATACAGGCCGTCTGAAAATTTTCAGACGGCCTGTATAACCGCTAACTCTATCTCAATATTAATACGGCCAACTTATCAATACGAACAAATTTTAAGCAGGTTTGCACACAACCATATAGTTCACATCCGTATTGTCGGTAAGATGATAAGTTTTAGTCAGAAGATTGTAGCCCAAGCCTTTGCTGCCGATAATGTCTAATCCTGCTTGACGGCACATACGTGCCAATTCCGCAGGTGTAATAAATTTCTGCCAATCATGCGTGCCGCGCGGCACCAAACCTAATACATATTCCGCGCCGACAATGGCATGCACGTAAGACTTCGGATTACGGTTGATGGTCGAAAAAAATACTACCCCGTCCGGCTTCACCAAGCGGGCGCAAGCAGCAACGATGGCCGCAGGATCAGGAACATGCTCCATCATCTCCATACAGGTCACGACATCAAAACTATGCGGTGCTTCGGCAGCCAAATCCTCTACCCGCACACAGCGGTAAGCGATATTGTCGACTTGCTGGTCAAGCGCATGTAATTTGGCAATTTTCAGCGACTTTTCCGCCATATCGATACCGGTAACATGTGCCGCCCCCGATTTAGCCATACTTTCGGTCAAAATACCGCCGCCGCAACCCACATCCAATACGGTTTTGCCCGCCAAGCGGCCGTGTTCGTCTATATAACCCAAGCGTAGCGGATTAATCTCATGCAAAGGCTTAAATTCACCGGTTTCATCCCACCATTTGTGAGCCAACTGGCTGAATTTGTCGATCTCACCGCTATCAACATTATTTGGTGTTTGGGTATCTGAGCTCATACGAATTTTCCGATAATCTTGCCAAGATAATTTTATCTATTTTCCAAGCCGTCTGAAAGACAAAAGACCTTGGCTGCAGTTTTATAAAAATAGGCCGATTGCTATACGCACCGTAGAAGAAAATGCCCAATCAAAGATTCTTTTCCAATAACGCGAACGCTTCTTGCTTATTACGCGGCCGCGCACCCTGCCACAACATATTCCAACCATCAGGCACTGCGGTATCCAAGGGCTGCTGGCTGAGGCGGTAGCGGCAGCCGGTATTATCAGTCTGCAACGCCAACTTACTATACTGCATCCAAGCGATGCGGGCAGTAACCGCATTTGACGCCACACTGATACATTCTTTGCCTGAATAAACGGCCTGCCGTTTTTCAGACGGCATAGCCGCCTCCATCAAAGCCACCACAGGCGCATGGCTTTTTGCAGCATCCAGCCACGGTAGAAACAATGTCATCAAAAGTGCCCATACCAGAGTTACCCCCGCCGCCCAATTGGTTACGGCTTGGCGGCCTCGGATATGTTTGCGGGTAATCGCCCAGATCCACACAAATGAAAACGATACCGCCACGACCATGGGCATAATATTGATATCAGGCGTGTAATACGGGCTGAAATACAGCGACCTCTCGGCAAGCTTGGCCGGCCAGCCGAAATTCATGGCAAAAAAACCGATCCACAAGAAAAGGGCCAGCAAACCGAATGCCATAATGCCAAACCAGTTTAAAAATGCCGCCGCACCGCGTCGCAGATTATCCAAGCATGCCGCGCCGGCCAAAGCCAAAGGCGGCAGCAACCAAAGCAGATAGCCTTGGAACCGGCTCGGATCCAACGCCAACAGCAACCCGAATATACCCAACCATACCAACACCAGCACACCCCATTGGTGAGCATGCAGTTTTATACGGCTGAAAGTCCATAATGCCAGCGGCCATGCCGGAAAAGCAAACCAAAGGAGGTTTTTCAGATAATAAGGCAGAGAAAATCCCAAACTGAATGTTTGTATACCGCCAAATGATCCGAAAGCATATCGGTCCAACCATAATTGATAGTCTGCCGGATTACTTTTATAGAGTGCAAACGGATATACCAGCATCAATGGCAATGCAAAGCACAAAGATCCAATCAACGTAATATAGTACCGCTTATTACGCCATTGCGGATTTAGCGTTAAAGCAAACGCCATGATGATCATTGCCAACGGTAACAACCAACCTGCCGCAACAGACAACAAAGCACATCCCCCACCCAACAGCAATGAAGCCATAATCACTTTGGTTCGTACCAATGCAAAACCATATAAGCACATCCCCAAAGCCGCAAAAACCACCGAATAAGGATTAAGAAAATGGGCAGGTGTAATCAGGCCGACACAGCCAATCAGAATCAAAACGACACTACGCCCCTGGTGTTTCCCTAAAAAGCGGAAACCCGCCATGCCGCAACAGGCCAGCCCGAGTGCCGTAAAAAACGTACTGGCGAAGCGGCTGGCGGAATACGCATCGGCAATATGCGGCGACAGCAAGGCATGAAATGCACCTGCAACCCATAAATAAGGCGGAGGAATACTGAAATCAGGTTTATCGAATACTTGCGGCAACCAAGCATTGCCACCCTGCATATACTGTGCCAAGGCGGTAAATGTTTCAGGTTCGGCAGGATTCCACAAATCATGAGAAAACACACCGGGCCACAACCAGGCAAAAGCCAACAACAGCAACAACCACGGTTGTTCACGGGGTTTGAGGGAGGCGCGAGATTCAGGCGGGGTATAAGTCAACATACGACTAGTTTATCAAATTTTACGACGGCTCCGAAGTTTAACGGCAAGACAAATAAAAAAGGCTGCCGCGGCAGCCTTTTTTAATAAGCAAAATGTTCGGATTAACGTTTGAACATATTGCCGAATTTTTGATTGAATTTGTCCACGCGACCGGTACTGTCAACGATTTTTTGTTGGCCGGTGTAGAACGGATGGCATTCAGAGCAAACCTCAATAGAGAAGTTTTCTTTAGCCATAGCCGATTTGGTAACGAATTTGTTGCCGCAAGAGCAAGTTACGTTTACATCGTGGTAATCCGGATGAATGCCTTGTTTCATGATTTTCCTTTCGATTTAGCGGGCATAGGGATTTTGCCTATGCTTCAGAGTCAAGCGGCCTAATGTATCAAAATTTTCAAATATTGGCAAGGTTTACATAGATATAAGCATGATAATCGGTATGCAATACGGTAGTTCTGCCACAACACCATTTCTATAGCCGTTTTAAAATAGCAAACGATCTGCCGTCCTTTACAAAAAATTCATACCGTTTGTCGTAAAGCGTTGGCAAAAAAAGCCGGAGTGTTTACGCTTATCATTAGTTAAAGGGCAAAAAGCTCCCTTTGTCCATTCAAGGCCGTCTGAAATGTACCACCGTATCCTTTTACTGATTGTATTGTTTTGCAGCCCTTACCTTTGGGCATTTGATTTCGGCAAAATCCCTCCCGAAGAAGTCTCCGTGTATATACAGGATTTACAGACCGGCAAAGTATTGGTATCGCACCGGGCCGATACCGCCGTAAACCCGGCCTCCGTAATGAAACTGGTCACTACCTTTACCGCTTTGCGTAGCTTGGGAAGCGATTACAGCTGGCAAACCGAATGGAAAAGTGATGCACCGGTGAAAAATCATATACTCGAAGGTAATTTATATTGGGTAGGAAGCGGCAACCCGGTTTTGGATCAGAATGATTTACTGGATATGCAGAGCCAGCTTGCCGCCCGCGGCATTCGACACATCAGAGGCCAATTGGTGCTTGATCGCCAAATCTGGAGCAATAACGGCAGTGCGGATGATTTCGACGCCGACAGTGCCGAGACTTTCGCCACACCGCCGGATCCGCACATGCTGGCCTACAAAGTAGTATGGCTCAAACCTGAACGCAACGAGCAAGGCATCACCACCGTTACCTTGAACCCTCCGCTCCCGGAAGTACCTCAACAATACAATATCGGCCTTTACCCTTCTGCCGCAGGCTGCCCTTCTCTAAAAAGTTACCTCAATGCCCGATATCAAAACGGCACACTGGTTGCCGAAGGCCGCATTCCCGAACCCTGTTTAGGGCAGGAAATGTTTGTCAATATGCTCGATAGCACCGATTTTGCCGCCCGCAGCTTTATCAACCAATGGCGTGCCAACGGGGGAACCATTAACAGCGGCTTCCGCATCGGAATCACTCCAAAGCATGCAACAACTTTGGCCGTAAACCACTCCAAACCGCTATCAGACGTACTGTCCGACATGAATAAAAATTCCAACAATATCATTGCCCGCAGTATTTTTCTGACACTCGGCAATCTTCATTCGAAACAAGGTGATACTGTTGCAGATGCCCGAGCCGAAGTCCGACGTCAGCTGGCACAAGCCAATATCGACGATGAAGCACTGGTACTCGAAAACGGCTCCGGCTTATCTCGGCGCGAACGCGTCAGCGCCAGAATGATGGGAGAAATTCTTGCACAGGCTTACCACAGCTCTTTTCAGAAAATATTTATAGACAGCCTGCCAATAGGAGGATACGACGGGACTCTGAAAAAACGCTTTAAAAATGCAACGCAATCACTGCATCTCAAAACCGGCACCCTGAAAAACGTACGGGCATTAGCCGGCTACCGCTTACCGCAAACTTCAGGCGAACATCCACTGGCTATTGTATTGATTGTAAATAGCGAGCAGGCCGGTAATTATCCAAGCGAAATGGACAGCCTACTTTCGGCATGGCTACAAACCGCCCAGGCTACCGTTATGCCGTAATCTTAAATTTATGCTATGGTAGCGGCAATCATAGAAGCTCCGCGGTACACTTGCAAATTGGCCGCGTACCCTCATATAAAGGTATAACGATAACAATCCGACACACCAAGAGTATTCGATTATGCAAGCGATTAAAATGTACACCGGCCCATACTGCCCTTATTGCACCATGGCCAAACAATTTTTAAAATCCCAAGGCATTACCGAAATCGAAGAAATCCGTGTCGACCAATCGCCTGAAAAATATGCCGAAATGCAGCAGATAACCGGCCAACGCAGCGTACCGCAGATTTTTATCGGCGATACCCACGTTGGCGGCTTTACCGACCTTTATAACCTGCATCAAAAAGGCGAACTACAAGATCTGCTGGCAGGAAAATAACCTTACCAAGGTATTTTTCAGATAATTTTTATTTCCATTGCGCTGCTGATACGGCAGCCTAACAACCTTGATAGAAAGAGTCCTCATGAGCGAAGAACTGCAACCCGTATTCAGTATCGAAAAACTATACGTAAAAGACATGTCCTTGGAAGTACCGCACGCACCGCGTATTTTCTTGGAAAACGGCGAACCTGAAGTAGATATGCGCGTTACCACAGAAAGTGCCAAGCTGGAAGATGAATTTTACAATGTAGACGTAACCGTAACCGTAACCGCCAAATTGGCCGATGAACGTGTTATGTTCTTGAACGAAGTAACCCAAAGCGGCATTTTCCGTTTAGCCAACATTCCTGAAGAAGACGTGAAATTACTGTTAGCGGTTGCCTGTCCGAACATTCTGTTCCCTTATGCCCGCGAAGCCGTATCCAGCACTGTAACCCGTGCAGGTTTCCCGCCGGTGTTGCTCGCTCCGATTAATTTCGAGGCTATGTACCAGCAAACCGAACAAGCAGGTAATGCATAAATCCTAGCTGCGTAGTTTAAGAAATAAAGCCGTCTGAAAATTTTCAGACGGCTTTAACAATTTATGCATATCCACAAATATCTAAATATTTTCAGAAAATCTCTCACGAAGAAGCCGTTTGAAACGGTTCTCCTAAATATTCCAGTAATACCGTAAGGTGCGAATGCCGCAGCTCCTTCACGGCACTGAGCAAGCGCACTTCAGGATATATCGACGATAGTCTATTCAATTCCTGAATAGCTTGCCGGGCTTCCTTACTCTCCAATTCCGCCAAATATTTCACACGGAATTCGGCATAGTGCGCCTCCGGCTTTTCATGATACCACTTACGCAGCTGGGTAGAGGGCGCAACATCTTTTAGCCACACCACGCCCGCCATCCTTTCTTTAGTAATACCACGTGGATATAGGCGGTCGACAAAAACCGCACACACACCAGCCGGGTAGTCACCAAAATCATAAATACGCTGTACGGTAAACATAGCAAGACGCCTTAAAAAAAAGAAATCGGAACATGATAATTTTATATCAGCCCCAATAGAAAAAGGCCGTCTGAAAATTTCAGACGGCCTTAAACAATACTAAAATATGCGTAAGTATAATCTTACAAATTCCCTTCTTGGCGTTGGCGCCCGATATCGGCGGCTGCGGTAAACAATACGTCGGTAGAAGAGTTCAAAGCAGTTTCGCAAGAATCCTGCACCACACCGATAATGAAACCAACGGCAACCACCTGCATCGCTACGTCATTTGAAATACCGAACAAACTGCATGCCAAAGGAATCAACAGCAATGAGCCGCCTGCCACACCTGACGCGCCGCACGCACTAATCGTTGCCACCAAGCTCAAAAGCATTGCCATCCAAAAATCAACCACAATACCTTCGGTATGGGCGGCAGCCAATGCCAAAACAGTAATGGTAATAGCGGCACCCGCCATATTGATGGTAGCACCCAAAGGAATAGAGATTGAGTAAGTATCTTCGTGCAGATTCAACTTTTTAGCCAATGCCATATTCACCGGAATATTTGCGGCAGAACTGCGAGTAAAGAAAGCCGTCACACCGCTTTCACGCAAACAGGTAAAGACCAGCGGATAAGGATTGCTTCGGATTTTCCACCATACAATAATCGGATTAACCACCAAGGCAATAAACAACATACAGCCCACCAATACCACCAACAAGCGGGCATAGCTTGCCAAAGCGTGAAAACCGGTTTCCGCAATGGTAGATGCTACCAAGCCGAAAATACCTAAAGGCGCAAAACTAATGACCCATTTTACAACTGTAGAAATGGCATCTGCCAAATCAGCCACCACCAGCCGAGTTTGCTCCGATGCATAGCGCAAGGCCGCTCCGATCACCAAAGCCCAGGCCAAAATACCGATATAGTTGGCATTGGCAATTGCATTCACCGGATTGGCCACCAGATTCATCAGCAATGTTTTCAATACTTCAATGATACCTGAAGGGGGGGCCAAGTCGACTGCATCCGTCTGCACCAAAACAATATTGGTCGGGAACATGAAACTGGCCGCCACAGCCGAAAGTGCAGCCAAAAAAGTACCGATCATATACAACACGATAATCGGTTTGATATAAGCTTCATTACCTTGCTGGTGCTGAGCAATCGCGCTTATCACCAATACGAATACCAATACGGGGGCAACCGCTTTCAGCGCCCCTACAAACAAATTGCCCAACAAGCCTACGGCCAAACCACCCGCCGGCCATAACCAAGCCAACAAGATACCCAACACCAAACCGATCACAATCTGCTTGACCAGGCTGACGCGTTGGAAAACACCGATAACCGGATTTCCGTTCGCCATGACAACTCCTTACATAATTGTAAAAAACGGAACATTTTAAAATAAAACACCTCCAATAAGGCAGGTATTTATCAAAAACAGCAATAATCGCCAACAATCTATATCACATTTAAAAAATAATGCCAACAAAAACTCATATTACGCTTAAAATTACGATAAATTTTGTAAAACCGATTATTTTTAATATTCAATATAACCTATTACAATCACTTCACCTAATTTCTGTTTATAAAAAATTTATCATTTATTTATCATTTATTCCGTCTCATAATGCGCCAATTGGCGAAAAACAATGTTAGAATTTATATCTAACCGTATTTAACCCTCTTGTTTGTATGGCTTTAATTTCTCTGAAATACCGTTGGCTTAGCGTTCTACCCACAGCTCTCAGTTTGGTCTGCACACCTACATTTGCAGCAGATATCATACCAGCGTCTTCCTCCTCCGGTTCCAATTCCGCCACCACTTCCGACAATACCGAAGAAAAACCCAAAGAGCCAAAATATCCCGTTAAAGTTGAAGTGGATAATGAAGAAATCTACTCTTTTATTACAACTTATCTACCTCTGATTACCCAACAATATGAAGAAGAATTAGACCGTGAACAAATCGGTTTTCTCGCAGAGGATGCACCTCAGCAAATTCAGACTATGCTGCGTACGCGCGGTTACTTCAATTCGCAAGTAACCGTTTTTCCATCCGGCAGCGGCTATACGGTGAACATCAAGCTCGGACCGCAAACTACCGTTGAAAATGTCAACATCGCTATCTTGGGTGATGTGCTGCAAGATGAAAACCTTGCAAATTATTATAAAGAAGGCTCAAACAGATGGAGTCTTCCGGTCGGAGATACCTTTTCCCAAACAGAGTGGGACAACAGCAAGACCGCCGTACTTGCAGCCGTTACCCGTAAAAAATATCCGTTGGCCACCATCAGCCATTCTCAAGCCACGATCGATCCGAATAAAAATCAAGCTGACCTTAGTATTACTGTTGAAAGTAAACAGCCGATTTACTTTGGCGATTTCCAAATCAGCGGTACCAAACGATATCCTGAAAGTGTAGTAAGCGGCTTAGCACAATTCCAGCCGGGTAGTCCTTATGATCTCGACAAACTACTTGACTACCAGCAAGCACTTGAGCAAGACGGCCATTATTCAGGTGCCTCCGTACAAGCCGACTTTAATAACTTACAAGGTGACCGCGTACCCGTGAAAGTTGCCGTTACCGAAGTCAAACGCCAAAAACTGGAGCTCGGCTTGCGCTATGATTCAGAATACGGTCCCGGAGGGCGCATCGGCTATGATCATTACAACCTCTTTAACCGAGGCTATATTGGATCGGCCGTCATAGACACCGATAAATACGAAACTACCATTGCCGCCGGTATCAGCCAACCGCGCAATAACCGCGGGCATTACTACACGACCAATGTGGCCTACAGCCGCTCTACCACCCAAAATCTTGAAAAAAACACCCTCAGCAGCGGTATTTGGCGCGTGCGTGACCGTGACGGCATCGAATCCCGTCTCGGCATTGAATACATTACCGAAAGCCGCCGCGTACCAGATAGCAATTACGATCTCGGCCGCAGCCATGCCACGATGCTAACTGCCTCTTGGAAGCGCCAAGATATCGAAACCCAGTTACGCCCTGCCAACGGCTATTACTTAGACGGGAAAATCGGTGCAACATTAGGTACTTTGTTATCCTCCACCACGATGGCACGGGGCAATGTGCGCGCCGGCTATTACTACACACCTGAAAATACCAAAATCGGTACTTTTGTCGTACGGGGCCAAGCAGGCTATGTTTATGCCAAAGAAACCAGCAATGTTCCATCAAGCCTGATGTTTAGAACCGGCGGCGCAACCAGTATTCGTGGTTACGAACTGGACAGCATCGGCATGGGAGGTCCCGGAAATTCGGTTTTACCCGAACGCGCCGTGGCCGTTGCCAGTTTGGAATACCAATATCCTGTAACCAAAAACTTCTCCGCTGCCGTATTCCATGACATGGGCGATGCCGCATTAAATTTCAAACAAATGGAATTAAAACACGGTACAGGTATCGGTATCCGCTGGTTCAGCCCGGTGGCTCCTTTCTCATTTGATATTGCCTACGGGCACAACGATAAAAAACTGCGCTGGCATATTTCCTTGGGAACCCGCTTTTAAGATATGAATGCCAATCAAGAAACCTTAACTATGCCGTCTGAAACACCGACGGAAACACCCGAAAATGCAAACGCCCCCCAGCCTAAAAAAACACATTGGCTGCGCCGTATCCTAATTACGGTATTTGTTGTTTTATTATCGCTAGCCGGCTTCATTGGATGGCTGATCTCAACCGAATCAGGACTGCGTTTCGGACTCCATACCCTGCCTTCATGGCTTGGCGTACAGATTCGCTCGAAAAACCTACAAGGTACATTTCTCAAAGGCTTCAACGGTGATAAATGGCGCATTGAAACCGAAAGCAGCGACCTTGATATCTCTAGCATTGTATTTGCTTGGCAGCCCAAAGAACTGTGGCAGAAAAAGCTACACATCAACCGTATTGCTTTGGGTGATATCCATATCACACCCAAAGATGCGCCGCCTAAAGAAAGCACACCAGCAAAAATGCCCGAAAGTGTCAAACTGCCGATAGAAGCAGCAATCGACAGCATTGAAGTGGGCAAAATTACCAGCGGCTCAAACCAAGCCCTGCTTCTACAGCATCTGCTTGCGTCATACCAATACAACCACCAGCTGCATCACCTGCGCATACCTGATATTCAAACCCCTTGGCTCAACGGCAATGGAGAATCCACCCTAGCCCTCAAAAAGCCTTTCAAAATCAGTACAATCCTCAATGGTGAAGGCATTCTCGACGATACCCCTGTCAACAGCGCCCTACGCCTTTACGGCACCCTGCAAGATGTATCCACCGATATCACTATCGAGGGAGGAGATGTACGTCTTTGGGTAGAGTCAGTTGTACATCCCTTTGGAGCACAACTCAACGATAAAATAGAACGTATTGAAATTACAGGGGTTAATATTAATCCTCGTGCCTTTGTATCGACCCTACCCAAGGCTGACCTTACTTTTAACGCCAGCCTTTTACCCGTAATCAACAACGATATCGCACTGGAAGGGTCGATTGATTTGACCAACAAACAAGCCGCCACAGTAGATACAGAGGGAATTCCCGTACGCTCACTCTTGGCTGATTTCACCGTAAACAACAGAGGTCTGCTCACAATTGGTTCAGCGAAAGCCGCCTTATTACAAAAAGGTACGGTAGACCTCTCAGGTAAAATTCAAACCAATGAAAGAGCAATCGATCTGACCGCCACCCTGACAAACATCGCCAGTACCGATGCCCTTGCACAAACATTCCCGCTCAACTTAAACGGCAGTGTCAAAACAACCGGCAGTTTCGATAATCCTGAAACCGCTTGGCAAATCGACAGCGGTACAGCTACAAGTACAGGCATCCTGAGCATTTCAACCGATACCCGCCAAGGGCAACGAACACTGTTGATCAAAGAAGGAAAAATCCAACCTAAAGGCGGTGGTGAAATGAAATTTGCCGGGAAGTTGGAGCTTTTCCAAAAACAACTTTTAGACGTTACCGTTAACAGCGTCAACTTCAACCCCAACAAACTGCATCCCAATTTCCCTTCCGGCAGCGTAAATGGCAATATCAAATTAACCGGCGAACTAGCCGAGCAAGTTTTCAACGGCAAAATGTTATTCGGACCGAGCACTTTGTCAGGCGTACCACTGCGCGGCAGTGCCGATGTGCTTTACCAGCAACAACACTTATCACAAGCCGTTACCGATATCCTGCTTGGGCGCAACCGTATTAAAACAAATGGCAGCTTTGGCAAAGCAGGTGACCGCCTAAACCTAGACATCAATGCTCCAGACTTAGACAAATTCGGCTTCGGCCTAAACGGCTTACTCACGGCTAGGGGTTACATTGCCGGAGAACCTTCCAAAATAGAAGCCAATCTCAGCGGTCAGGCACGCAATCTTCGCTTAAGCAGTACCCTTCAAGTCAACAATTTAGACTTCAAACTGCAAGGCTCTCCCGATTACAACCGGCCTCTAAATGTCGAACTCCAAGGCAATAAAATTATTATTCCCGGACAAGCACAGCCAACCACAGTAGATACCGTTAACCTTGCTATCAAAGGAACAGGCCATAACCATACCATCCGTGGTAGCGGAAACATGGCTCTTTCAGGCAAAAACTATAAACTGGATATTGATGCAAAAGGTGGCTTGAACAACCAAAACCAATGGAAAGGCGTACTGGATATCCTTGATATCAGCGGTGCCTTCAACCTAAAACTTCAAAACCGCATGACACTGGAAGCTGGTCCGGAGAGAGTCAGCATGAGTGCGGCACGATGGGCCGCAATGGGCGGCAGCCTTAATCTGCAAAGCTTTCTATGGGACAAACGCAGTGGTATCGCCACAAAAGGCAGTGCCAACAATTTGGCGATATCCGAGCTGCATAATTTTTACACCCCGCCTCTGGAGCATAACTTGGTTCTAAGCGGCGATTGGGATTTGTCTTACAGCAGAGATACGCGCGGCTACCTGAATATCCACCGTCAAAGCGGTGATATCATTCTGCCGCATCGCAGACAACCATTAGGCCTAGGCGCGCTAACCCTCAACACCCGCTTCCAAAACGGGCGAATCGACAGCACGCTGGACGGTGTCACCGCTTACGGTAACCTCAACGGCAATCTGGTTATCAGCCAACAATTCGGCAACGATATTACCCAAGCCCCCGTTAATGGCAGCATTCGCCTCAATGCCCCCGATCTTGATCGTTTCCGCAATCTGCTGCCCATCGGCCAAAGCCTGAAAGGCAGCTTGATCGGCAATGCAACCATTAGCGGACGACTGGGAATACCCCAATTAAACGGCACACTTAACGGCGATAACCTTTATTACCGAAACCGGGAAATAGGTCTGTTCCTCGACAACGGCACTTTGCGCTCCCGCCTTAGCGGACAAAAATGGTTGATCGACAGCCTGCGCTTCCAACGCGGCGGTACCGTTACCCTAAGTGGCAATGTAGGCCTGAACCAAAACTCTCCGCAAGTCAATGTTACCGCCCTGTTCGACCGTTACCAAACACTCGACCAACCCAATCGCCGCCTAATGCTTAGTGGTGATACCCGCCTCATTTATACTGAAAAAGACGGCGTATTGCTTACCGGCACTTTAAAAGCCGACCGAGGCTACTTTAGCTTCCAAAAAGGCAGTATGCCCACCTTGGGAGATGACGTGGTCGTCTTAGGCGAACCTCCCAAAGCCCCGGCTACCAGTACCCCCATCAACATGAACCTGACTCTTGATCTCAACGACTCAGTGCGCTTTAGCGGCGAAGGCTTAGACGTTACCCTAGGCGGGCAGCTCAACCTTGCTGCCAAACCCGGGCAGGACGTACAGGGTGTAGGCACAGTACGCGTTACCAAAGGTCGCTACAAAGCTTACGGGCAAAATCTGGAAATTAGCAAAGGTAACATCTCTTTTGTCGGCCCGCTTTCCGATCCCAACCTCAACATTCGTGCCGAACGCCGAATGTCGCCGGTAGGTGCAGGTATCGAAGTATTGGGTAGCCTTAATAACCCGCGTATTACATTAGTAGCCGACGAGCCGATGAGCGAAAAAGACAAACTCTCTTGGCTGATTCTCAACCGCCCCAGCAGCGGCAGCGATAGCGACGAAGCAACTCTATCCGCAGCAGCAGGCGCACTTTTGGCTGGGCAAATCAACGACCGTATCGGCTTGGTAGACGATTTTGGCTTCACCAGCCAACGAACCCGTAATGCCCAGACGGGGGAGCTCAACCCAGCCGAACAAGTATTAACCGTCGGCAAACAGCTAACCAACGAGTTGTATCTCGGATATGAATACGGTGTCACCAGTGCCGACCAATCAGTCAAACTGATTTACCAACTGACCCGCGCGATACAGGCTATTGCCCGTGTCGGCACATCATCTTCGGGCGGTGAGCTAAAATATATTATCCGTTTCGACTAACCAACACCCGATTCACCTGAAAACGCCGCTTCTGCAAACCCTCCGTTTACAGAAGCGGCCAATTTTTTCAGACGGCCTGACAACATATCCTTTATAATCACATTCATTCCAATTATTTTTCAGACGGCCTTTTCAATAACAAAAGCCGTCTGAAACCTTGCAGAGAACAATATGAAATTTATCGATGAAGCCAAAATCGAAGTAGTAGCGGGCAAAGGCGGCAACGGTGCCGTAAGCTTCCGCCGTGAGAAATTCGTACCGCGGGGCGGTCCTGACGGAGGTGACGGCGGCAAAGGCGGCAGCGTTTGGGCATTAGCCGACGAAAATATCAACACCTTGGTTGAATACCGCTTCGTCAAACGTTACCAAGCCAAAAACGGTGAAAAAGGGCACGGTTCAGACCGCTACGGAGCCGGTGCCGAAGACATCACCTTACACATGCCCGTAGGCACACTAATCCGCGACGTTGATACCGACGAAATCGTTGCCGACCTCACCTACCATGGCCAACGCGTGTGTTTGGCACGCGGCGGCAAAGGCGGCTTGGGCAACATCCACTTCAAATCATCAGTCAACCGCGCTCCCAAACACGCCACCTCCGGCGAAGAAGGCGAAGCACGCACCCTGATGCTTGAACTCAAAGTCTTGGCCGACGTCGGCCTACTGGGTATGCCCAATGCCGGTAAATCTACATTGATACGCGCCGTTTCGGCTGCCCGCCCCAAAGTGGCCGACTATCCGTTTACCACCCTGCATCCCAACCTCGGCGTGGTACGCATGGACGAAAACAACAGCTTTGTCATGGCCGATATTCCCGGCCTGATTGAAGGCGCAGCAGAGGGGGCTGGCTTAGGACACAGATTCCTCAAGCACCTGTCCCGTACCGGCCTGCTGCTGCATGTAGTGGATTTGGCTCCGTTTGACGATAGCGTTAATCCTGCCGAAGAAGCACTAGCTATTGTGAACGAATTGCACAAATATGATGAAGAGCTGTACAGCAAACCACGCTGGCTGGTATTAAACAAACTTGATATGCTCGATGAAGAAGAAGCCCAAGAGCGCTCAGCGGCATTTTTAGAAGCCATCGGCTGGGATTACCCCGCTCCCGACGACCGCTTCGGATTCGACATGAATACCCCGCGCCTCTTCAAAATCAGCGCGCTCGCCCATCAGGGAACGCAAGAGCTGGTACAGCAAATCAACCAATATCTGCTGGAGAAAAAACGTATCGAAGCTGAAGCCGCCGAAGCTAAGAAAACGGCCGCCGCGGTTGAAATGGCCGATCAGCAATCACAAACGGATACAAGTGTGTTTAAGGCAGATTAAGTGTATAAGCAAAAGATATCCTGAAAAGTTATCATATTTTCAGAATGCTTTTTATGAAATATTAGAACAAAAAACAACGATGAAAAGCCCCAAAGTTTGGCTAGATCTTGACAGTCAGTTAGATCTTTTAAAAGATCGCAAATTACGCATTACAGATGATACCAAAGCCAAAGCATATTTGGCACGAATTGGATATTATCGGCTCAGCGGATATTTTTATCCCTTGCGAGAGGTATCTGGTGAAGTGATTTTGCTAGACAATGGAAAAAAACCACAAAAGGTTAAAGTAGAAAAATGTATTTTCGATTCATTTAAGCCGGATGCTTGCTTTCAGGATGCAATCGACTTATATGTTTTTGATAAGCAATTACGCTTATTAGTAACCGATGCACTCGAGCGGATTGAAATTGCCTTGCGGACTGATATTGCTCATACATTGGGCGAGTTAGATCCATTTGCCTACCTTCGCACCGAATACCTGCATCCTTCTTTTTATCAGACCCTTGATTCCCAAAAAGGAATTAGCAAACATCATGAGTGGATTAGCAAACACGCCACCTTGATTATGCGCTCAAAAGAAGAATTTATCCGCCACCACAAAACAAAATATGGATTGCCCATTCCTATTTGGGTAGCATGTGAAGTGTGGGATTTTGGTACTATGTCAGCTTTATTTGCTGGTATGCGTGAGCAAGAGCAAGATAAAATTTCAAGTAAATATGGCATTCACAATGGGCGTCTTTTTGCCACATGGCTACGTAGTTTGAATTATTTGCGGAACATATGCGCACATCACAGTCGATTATGGAACAGAAATATCATAGATCAACCCAAACTGCCTAGTAAAGGTGATCTGCCGTGGTTAAGTTTATTTCATGATGAAGCTTGCAAGTCTCGCTGTTTCTTACTAATCTGTATTTGTAAGCATTTACTAGAAATAATCAATCCCTCATCCAGCTGGAAAGATAGGATGTACGCTCATTTACTGGAATTTCCACAATTAGAACATTTAGGATTAAGTATACAAGGAATGGGAGCACCACATGACTGGGAAAGCCTCTGGAAAGAAAACTCCCCAGCAGAGCCAGCCGTAAAAACCGACTGAGGACCTGAGGGGAGCCGTGTTACTTTGTATCATACAACTTTCCCTGATTTGTGTCAATTTTTTAAAACCCCATCCGACAACGAAACCACCATGCTAAACCTCTACAACACCCTAACCCGTCAAAAAGAACCCTTTGCCCCCATCAACCCCGCAAACGTGCGTATGTATGTTTGCGGCATGACCGTTTACGACTATTGCCATTTAGGCCATGCCCGCGTGATGGTGGTGTTCGATATGATTGCGCGTTGGTTGCGACAAAGCGGCTATCCGCTCACTTATGTCCGCAACATTACCGACATCGATGACAAAATCATCGCCCGTGCCGCCGACAACGGCGAAACCATTACCGAACTAACCGCCCGGTTTATCGAAGCGATGAATGAGGATGCCGCCGCTTTGGGTGTGTTACGCCCCGATGTGGAGCCGAAAGCCACCGAACATGTAACGCAAATGATTGCCATGATCGAGCGTTTGATTGCCAACGGCAAAGCCTATGCCGCCGACAACGGCGATGTTTACTACGCCGTGCGCGAATTTCCCGCCTACGGACAACTCTCGGGCAAATCACTTGATGATTTGCGCGCCGGTGAACGTGTGGAGGTCGATTCTTTCAAACGCGATCCTTTAGATTTCGTGTTATGGAAGGCCGCCAAACCCAACGAGGCAGACTTTTGGGAAAGCCCTTGGGGCAAAGGCCGCCCCGGTTGGCATATCGAATGTTCGGCCATGAGTGAGGAATTGTTCGGCGATACTTTTGATATCCATGGGGGGGGAGCAGATTTGCAGTTTCCGCATCATGAAAACGAAATCGCCCAAAGCTGCGGTGCACACGGCGGCCATTGCGGACACAGCCACGCCGGAAAAACCATTGAAAGTCATGTGAAATACTGGCTACACAATGGCTTTATCCGTGTAGACGGTGAAAAAATGTCTAAATCCTTGGGAAATTTCTTCACCATTCGCGATGTATTGAAGCAATACGATGCCGAAGTGGTGCGCTTCTTTATCCTACGCGCCCACTACCGCAGCCCGCTGAATTACTCCGATGCCCATCTGGATGATGCTAAAGGCGCGCTCACCCGACTTTACACGACGCTGAAAAATACTCCCCCGGTAGAATTTGATATTCACGAAAATGCCAACGACTATACCCGCCGCTTCTTTGCTGCTATGAATGATGATTTCGGTACGGTAGAGGCTATGGCGGTATTGTTCGAGCTGGCTAACGAAACCAATAAAACAGGTAGTGCCGAGTTGGCAGGTTGTCTGAAAGCCTTGGGCGGTATTATCGGACTATTACAGCGTGAACCTAAAGAGTTTTTGCAAGGAGGAGCTTCAGACGGCCTGTCAAACGAAGAAATTGACGCACTGATTGCCCAACGCAAACAGGCGCGCACTGAAAAAAACTGGGCCGAGTCCGACCGAATCCGCGATTTGCTGCAAGCGCAAAATATTATTTTGGAAGATAGCGCAACAGGCACCAGCTGGCGACGCGGCTAATTTGATTCCAAACAGGCAGTCGACTGCTATCTTGTCAAAGATTCCCAGCTTCTTCCCGGAGTTTGCCCAATTATGATGTAGATGCCGTCTGAAACTTTTCAGACGGCATCTGACTTAATTGCAATATAATAATCAGATCCCGTAAATCCAAATAACCAGCAAATTCAAAAACAATTTTATTATGGTTTAGACCATATATTTTTTGGATTTCAAAAACTTGTCCACTCGGAAAGGAAATCATGTCTGCAAAAAATCCGTCACTTATCGGCGGCGCATTGATTATCGCCGGCACCGTTATCGGTGCCGGTATGTTTGCCAACCCTACCGCCACTGCGGGAATTTGGTTCACAGGTTCGTTAATTGTATTGTTTTACACTTGGTTTTGCATGCTTTCTTCAGGGCTGATGCTACTCGAAGTCAATACGCATTACCCCCATGGCGCCAGCTTTGATACGATGGTCAAAGATTTACTCGGTCCGGTATGGAACACTATTAACGGTATTGCCGTTGCTTTCGTGCTGTATTTACTGACATACGCCTATATTTTCGTTGGCGGGGATCTTACCGCGCAAGGTTTGGGTAACTTTCTCGGCACCCCCGTCGCCCTGCCTGTAGGACAACTTGTATTTTTTCTAATATTGGCTGTTTGCGTATGGCTTTCTACCCGCGTTGTCGACAGGCTTACCGCCATCATGATCGGAGGCATGGTAATCACCTTTTTCTGGGCTACCGGCGGCCTGCTCGGCAGCATCAAGCTCCCCGTTTTATTCGATACCCAAGCTGCCGAAAATACCCGTTATTGGATTTATGCGGCGGCGGCTCTGCCTGTTTGTCTGGCATCATTCGGCTTTCACGGTAATGTATCAAGTTTGCTCAAATACTTTAACGGTGATGCGCCCAAAGTAGCCCGTGCTCTGTGGATAGGTACACTTATCGCATTGGTTATCTATATTCTTTGGCAAGCGGCCATACACGGCAACCTGCCGCGAAATGAGTTTGGCCCCGTTATTGCTGCCGAAGGGCAAGTTTCAGTCTTGATCGAAACGCTTTCCCCCTTTGCCTCCACAGGCCATATGGGTAGCCTGCTAACACTGTTTGCCTATTTGGCGATTGCAACTTCATTTCTCGGCGTAACCCTCGGCCTGTTCGACTACCTTGCCGATAAGTTCAAATGGAACAACACTCTATTGGGAAGAAGCAAAACAGCCGCCCTCACCTTCTTACCTCCACTGGCCGCTTGTTTGGCATTCCCTACAGGTTTCGTAACGGTTATCGGCTATGTCGGCCTGGCTGCTACTGTTTGGACCGCATTTATTCCGGCCATGCTGCTTTACCGTGCACGCAACCGCTTTCCGAATACTGCCGGTTATCGTGTCTTCGGCGGCCGTATATTGATCGTGTGGATTTTCCTCTTTGGCGTAGTAAACGTTGCGGCCCAATTATTAAGCCGCTTTGAGATGGTACCCGTATTTAAAGGATAGGCCGGCTTTACCCTTTTCTTTAAATATGATCGCTACGAAAATAAATTTTCTATAATCAAGAAGCCGTCTGAAAATTTTCAGACGGCTTTTCCAATATCTAAACAGTTGCCTAAATATTTATTTTCAACTTCTCTAACCAAATAGCCGGTCCGTATGCAACCGCTAAAGCCTGTAAAAAAGCGGTAAAATTTTACCCTACCCAAGCCCTTTTGCTATGATGCACACAGATAAAACCAACCGCAAAGGCAGAATCATGCATTCAAAAAAATGGCTCACCTTGGCACTTATGGCAACAACATTAAGCGCCTGTAGCGATAAAGCAGAAGAAAATACTACGCAACTGGCCTGTAACGATCCGGCCGTTATACAAAACGTACGTAATAATATCCAAGACACTATCAAACAAGACGCCCGTGCTTTCGCACAAAACGATACCCGCCAATTTGTCGATGCAGATAAAGTGATTGCGGCGGCAAGCGAATTGTTGATTAATCTTGAAAACGCCAAACAAGAAAACCGTAACGGTACACAAGTCTGCACAGCCAATCTGGACATCCGGATTCCAGCAGGTAATTTGACCGCTACTCAAACCAACAGCCCACTGCTGTACCCCGACCAAGCCATTCCCCAAATCATCCAACAGCGTACCGCCGGAACGACCTTGCAATACGATGGCAGCGGCCGCTTCACACAAAATATCAGCTACACGCCGGTTACAGATAACGGACTTAAAGCTGTCAATTATACCGACAACAATCTAACCTCTACCGCACAGCTATTGTCAGCAGTTCTGATGCCATACGGAATTAAAGACATCCTTGTCATCAACGGCCAACCCGTTAACCGAGCTGATGCGCTTAACTATCTGAAACAACCGCCGGTAGAGCTTCCGCCATCACTCGATCCCCAAGATATTCTGGATAATAATGCCGCCAGTACGGTTATGAGCGGAACTGAAAATACCCAACCTGCAGAAGTGCTCACCCCCGCTATTACCAATAATGAAGAAATTCTCTTTTCGGCTAACGAATTGGAGCAAGCCCGCACCAACAACCGCAATGCCGATAATGAAATCAACGCATTATGGAACCGCATTGATCCTACCGTACAACAAAGCCTGTTAAGCGAGCAGCGCAGCTGGATTCAAAGCAAAAACAACAGCTGCCGCCAAGCCGCCGCAACCGCCAATACAACCTTACAGGCCGAATATATGCAACTGCAATGCGACACCCGTATGACACGCGAACGCAGCCAGTATTTGCGCGGATATACCATCAATTAAATCCGTTCCTATATTTTGGGAAAAGCCGTACATATATCATCAATGCCGTCTGAAATTTTTCAGACGGCATTGCATTGTCCGATGTACTATTTACCATTGCATCAATCTGTTAGAATACAGCGCTTTTGATTTCCAAGCATATTCCGCCATGAGTACCAATGTCGACACCATCAACCGCCTGCTACCTCAAACCCAATGCCGGGAATGCGGCTATCAAGGCTGTCTGCCTTATGCAGAAGCTTTGGCCGCCAATCAAGCCGACATCCATCTATGTGCGCCCGGCGGAGAAGTCGTCATGCAAGATCTATCGCAGTTGCTCAAACGCCAACCCCAAACTCCAGCGAAAATCCAAACTCCCGCACTTGCTTGGATAGATGAAAACGTTTGCATCGGCTGTACCGCATGTATCCGCGCCTGCCCTGTTGATGCCATTATGGGTGCGTCCAAATTAATGCATACCGTACTGGCGGAAGAATGTACCGGCTGCCGCCTGTGTATTCCCGCCTGCCCCGTCGATTGCATCCATATGCGGCCTGTACAAGTCTCCCATCTACCGATTTCGTGTTCTCTAGCGCAACAAAACAATCCACGGTTTGCCGCTGCCGAACATGCCCAAGCACGATACCAATGGCACACTGATCGCAAAATACGCGATGCCGCCGAACGCAAAACTTATCTGGCCGAACGTGAAACCGCTTCAAAAATTAAAACCCAAACAACAACAGAAGCTGCAAGCGCGCCCGCATCCAACGCTTTTAACCCCACAGCCCTGATTGCCCAAGCCATGGCCCGTGCTCAAGCACAACAAGCCCAACGAACCGTACCAGCAAACAGAGAAACCTACCAAGCACAACAAGTTGAAGAGGCCAAAGCACGGGCAACATACCGACGGGCCCAACGCGATTTGAAATACGGTACCGAATCAGAAAAAGCCGCCGCTCTTGAATGGTTACGCGCTTATAAAGCAGAACAGGAACAGGCCAAAAACAACTCCTCCCCATCAAATTAACAAATGCGCCTCATATCACTCCGCCAAACTGCAAAGCCATATAGTCCGGTAACCCAACACACCCCACCGGCAAGCCGGCAGCCAAGCGTAAAAAACCAACATGGTATTTGGATACGCACCCAAGTTACTTTATAATAGTTACCCTTTAGATAGTTAAATTTCAAAACATCCGACGGCACCATTGCAATACCGGAAGCCACTCGGGCCTAAACAGACAGGTTACCTAGAATGAGTGTTGGGTTATTAAGAGTACTGGTACAAAGCCAGATCGTGACCGGCGATAAAATCGAGCGCTATCAAAAAGCATTGGATGATTACAAAGACATCATCCCCATGCTTTTCGATGAACACATCATCACACCCCAAGCACTGGGTGAATTATTAGCCCGCATTTTTAGCTATCCACTGTTGGATCTGCGCTACTTTCCCCGTACCAATATCCTTACCGATGTGTTGACGGAAGAACAAATGCTGCAGAACCGCTGCATACCGATTTTCCGCCGCGGTCGGAAAGTATTTTTAGCCGTCTCCGACCCCACCCAAATTCAAAACTTCCAAAAGGCCGCCTTCACCTCAGGCACATCAATAGATTTGGTCATCGTCCGTGACGATCAACTCAGCACCCTGCTCGAATGGTTAGGACAAAGGTCAACAGCCATCCTTAATGAAATCAGCAAAGAACAATCGGATTCGGCCCAGCAGGGCGGTATGCTGTATGTGGATAACGAAGAAGCCGAAGATGGCCCGATTGCCCGGTTCATCCACAAAACCTTATCCGATGCCCTTAGTGCCGGCGCTTCAGATATCCATTTTGAATTTTACGAACAAATGGCTCGCGTACGTTTCCGCGTAGACGGGCAGTTGCGTGAAGTAGTCCAACCTCCCGTAGCCGTACGCGGACAATTGGCTTCACGCATCAAAGTAATGGCAAGACTCGATATTTCCGAAAAGCGTGTACCGCAAGACGGTAGAATCCAAATCGCATTTCACAAACATGGCCGCCCGATTGACTTCCGTGTCAGCACACTGCCCACCTTGTTTGGAGAAAAAGTAGTGATGCGGATTCTGAATTCAGATGCCGGTTCCCTGAATATCGACCAACTCGGTTTCGAGCCTTTCCAAAAAGAATTACTGCTCGACGCCATTCACCGCCCCTACGGCATGGTTTTGGTGACTGGTCCGACAGGCTCGGGCAAAACCGTCTCACTGTATACCTGCCTGAATATTCTGAATACCGAAAATGTAAACATTGCCACGGCGGAAGACCCGGCGGAAATTAATTTACCCGGCATTAACCAAGTCAACGTAAATGACAAACAAGGTCTTACCTTTGCCGCTGCCCTGAAAGCATTTTTGCGTCAAGACCCGGACATTATCATGGTAGGGGAGATCCGCGACCTTGAAACGGCCGACATCGCCATTAAAGCCGCACAAACCGGCCACATGGTATTCTCGACCCTACACACCAATAATGCCCCTGCCACTTTGTCCCGTATGCTAAATATGGGCGTTGCCCCATTTAATATCGCCAGTTCGGTCAGCCTGATTATGGCACAGCGCTTGCTACGCCGTTTATGTCCAAACTGCAAAGCACCTGCCGAGCGGCCACCGCTGCCGGCACTGAAAAAAGCAGGTTTTTCAGATGAGGATATTGCAAAAGATTGGACACTATACCGCCCCGTCGGTTGTGACAGTTGCCGAGGCAAAGGGTTTAAAGGACGTGTAGGCGTCTATGAAGTTATGCCGGTCACCGAAGAAATGCAACGAGTGATCATGGAAAACGGCACCGAAATTGATATCCAAAATATGGCTTACAAACAAGGCATGGTAGACTTACGCCATGCAGGTTTATTAAAAGTTATGCAAGGGCTGACCTCACTAGAAGAAGTATTGGCAAATACCAACGATTAAAGGCTGAATAATGAGTCAAAACCAAAAAAAGAGCAGCATTTTTACTGCCAGAACCAAGGGAAAGCGTTTTAGCTTTGAAGGGAAAAACACCCATACCGACCAACTCGTCCGCGGTGAAGTAGCTGCAAAAGACGAGGATGAAGCACGCAAAAAACTTCAGCGCCGCGGCATCAAACCTATCCGTATCAGTAAGGTAAAAGAAGTTAGAAAACGTCGTATTACGCAAGAAGACATCACCGTTTTCACCCGCCAATTGGCAACCATGATGAAAGCCGGGCTGCCATTAATGCAGGCTTTTGAAATCGTTGCACGCGGCCATGCCAACCCGGCAATGACCCAAATGCTAATGCAGATACGCGCAGAGGTAGAGCAGGGCAGCTCCTTATCCCGTGCATTTGCCAAACATCCGAAATATTTTGACCGTTTTTACTGTAATCTGATTGCGGCTGGTGAAACAGGTGGGGTGTTGGAAGGCCTGCTGGACAAATTGGCTTTATATAAAGAAAAAACCCAAGCAATTAAACGTAAAGTTAAAAGTGCTCTTACCTATCCTGTTGCAGTCGTTACGGTTGCAATTGCCTTAATCATTATTATGATGATGTTTGTGTTACCAGCGTTTAAAGAAATATATAGCAATATGGGAGCTGAGCTACCCGGATTGACATTGATTATGATGTCTATTTCTGATTTTTTTGTTGCCTATGGCTGGTTAATCATTTTGGGTATCATTGCAGGTATATTTATTTTATACAAATTTCATGAGCGTTCACCATCATTTCAAAAGCGTGTAGATACCCTACTTTTACGTTTACCTATTTTCGGAATCATCGTTCGAAAAGCCACTATCGCACGTTGGGCACGAACTACATCTACTCTTTTCGCTGCAGGGGTACCACTAGTTGAAGCATTAGATTCTGTAGCAGGGGCTGCCGGTAATATTCTATACGAAGAAGGAACTCAAAATATTCGTGCCAAAGTTAACCAAGGTTTGTCTCTTACATCCAGCATGCAAGCCACAGACCTCTTTCCAAACATGGTATTGCAAATGGCTTCGATTGGTGAAGAATCCGGCTCTCTTGATGATATGTTGAACAAAGCTGCTGAGTTCTATGAAGATGAAGTAGATAATGCGGTTGGCCAATTATCTACGCTGATGGAACCTATTATTATGGTCGTGTTAGGCTCAATTATCGGTGTAATACTGATTGCCATGTATCTACCGTTATTTAATCTTGGTAACGTGGTGGGCTAATATGGATTGGCAAACTTTTGCACCTTTCGCCATCCCATTGGCAACCCTATTCGGCCTGCTAGTCGGAAGTTTTTTGAATGTTGTGATTTACCGTACCCCTATCATGATGGAACGGAGCTGGACTACATTTGCAAAAGAGCATTTGAGTATTCCTCTAACCGATGAAGAACGGCAACCCTTTAATCTGATTAAGCCCGACTCACGCTGCCCTAAATGTGCCTCACCGGTAAAAGCTTGGCAGAATATTCCCGTTATCAGCTATCTTTTACTGAAAGGAAAATGCCATCATTGCCACACACCAATCAGTAAACGCTATCCGCTTGTTGAATTGTTAACCGCCGCATTATTTGCCACCGTGGCTTGGCAATATGGTTGGAGTTGGCTCACATTAGGCGGCTTGGTTTTCACTGCATTTTTATTAGCGCTAACCTTTATTGATGCAGATACCCAATATTTGCCGGATCAGCTGACCCTGCCGCTCATTTGGCTTGGGCTTTTATTCAACCTAAATGGTGATTTTATCCCCCTTACCTCCTCAGTTTTAGGGGCAGTAACAGGTTATATGAGCTTATGGCTGTTGTGTTACCTATATAAAATAGCGACCGGAAAAATCGGTATAGGCGGCGGTGATTTCAAATTATTGGCTGCACTAGGCGCATGGCTGGGCTTAGGCGTCTTACCCGTCATTGTATTCTCAGCAGCGCTTATTGGCATTATCAGCGCACTAATCACGCGTGTTTCGAAAGGCCAACCTTTTGCTTTCGGACCAAGCTTGGCAATTGCAGGCTGGTTGGTTTTTATATTTAACCAACCAGTACACACAGCAATCGAATGGTGGTTGCGCTCCTCCGGATTTACAGGATGACTTACTGGATAGGGCTTACAGGCGGCATAGGCAGCGGCAAATCAGCCGTAGCGGCATTATTTTCCAAGCTTGAGGTTCCGCTGATAGATGCAGATAATATCAGCCGCAGTCTTACTGCAGAAAACGGTGTCGCCTTAATCCCAATACGAAACCTATTCGGCAATCAGATGTTTGATACAACAGGCCGTCTGAACCGTACTGCCTTAAGAACTTTAGTATTCAACAATCCACAAGCAAAGAAGCAGCTTGAAGCTCTGATGTTTCCGCTTATTTTGGATAATATCCGCTTACAACAGCAACAAGCAGCAGCCGTTTACGGGATTATCGAAATCCCCCAATTGATCGAAAACCCTTTGTTCTGGCCATTAGTACAGCGGATTTTGGTGATAGACGCTGAAGAAAGCATACAAATCAAACGCGTCATCAGCCGGAGCGGCTTATCAGAACCCGAAATCATCCGTATAATGGCCAATCAAGCCAACCGTCGGCAACGTTACAAATTGGCCGATGATGTATTGGCCAACAATACCACGCTTGAAATATTAAACAATAAGGTGCAAAGACTACACACCTACTATCAAGCAATATTCTCTCACTCACAACAAAAAACTTCATGATTCGCTTCGAACATCCACTCTCCGAACGTGTACGCAGTTTTCTGCGCATCGAGCATCTGTTTAACCGTTTTCATGCTGAATGTGAGCGTGATAACGGCCCATGGGCACACCACCTGGCTCTTTTCACATTATTTGAAATTATGGAGTGTGCTGCTAGGGCAGAGCTCAAGCTTGATATACTGCAAGAATTGGAACGGCAAAAAAAACTCCTTTCCTCAAGCAGATTAACCGCCTCGGAAATTACCTTGCGACATGAAGAGTTGCAAAAAGTAGCGGAAAATTTACAAGGTATCCAACAAAAATTTGGCCAACACTTACGTGAGAATGAGTGGCTGATGGCTATCAAACAGCGTATGCTGGTACCGGGCGGCACAAGCCCGTTTGACCTATCATCTTACTATTTCTGGCAACAGCAATCATTCGAATACCGTTTGGCCGATCTTCACCGCTGGATTGCCACACTAATGCCTACCTATCACGCTATCAATACATTATTGAATATCTTGCGCAGCAATACCCGCGCCGTAGATTGTATTGCAACAGGCGGAAACTACCAGCACAACAGCTTGGCACAAAATATCCATATGCTCACCATTGAGTTGGACTCCAACCGCCACGCCCTACCCGAAGTTTCCGCCAATAAATATTTTACCCACATACGCTTTCTTTCCGCTTCCCAAGAATGCGCCCGCGGTCGTCCTATTACAGAAGATGTTCCTTTCAAACTGATTATGTCGAGTTTCGATCCTGTTGTAGTTTAAAAACTAAAACCCATTATGAAACAAACAGAATTTCCGATCGTTAAATGCCCAACCTGCGGCAACTCCGTAGCTTGGCTTCCTGAAAGCCTCTACCGCCCATTTTGCAGCCAGCGCTGCAAGCTTATTGATCTAGGATCCTGGGCGAACGAAGAATATGCCGTTGAAGCTCAAGAGGATAATATAGAAACCTTGCAATAATAAAATATATTATTTTTCATATAGTTACATATTTACCATACTTATCACATAAGTGGTATTACGATTATTTTTCAAAAATAAATCCGAACAAAACCATTTTAATTTAAAACATTCAAATTCAATTTCAAACTTCCATCTTAAAAACCAACATATCTACCTAGAGCCCAAATATAAAAATACCCAGCCGGGTATTTTTATATTTCTATTTACGAAAAACACATAATCCATTCTTAAAAATTCAAGCTAAAAATATCTACCATTTTTTCAGACGGCCTTTAATACTGAAAAGCCATCTACTAATAAAAAACATTGAATATTATTGCTTCAAATTTGAGATTATTTTTTAACGGTAGCTGCTTTAATTAGAGCTAATATACAATTCCTGACAAAAAGTGGTATATTCTCACAAAAAAAACGACACTTGACATAAAAGTGTAATACAAGAAAAAAACAATTTCTGACAAAAAGCGGCACATACCTGCTTATGATATATTTAAAAAAATGTTACGCTAAGCGAATCATTAAAATTTAAAAAAATAAAATCAAAATAATCAATAGTATAAAAAAATTCCTACATTCATCACCATATTTGGCACACCCGATGCTACATATCTCACATCCACCGAGCAAAATAGTTTGGTGTAAGCTGTAAATTCCTTCTCTTACTAAACTGTATGACCCGCTAAACCTGAACAGGCCAAGCACATTACGGATATTTATAATAATAGCCCGGCCAACCGAGCTAAAAGTTTAATCACTTAACAAAACTGGAGTTTTAAAAATGAAAGCAATCCAAAAAGGTTTTACTCTAATCGAATTGATGATCGTTGTAGCGATTATCGGTATTTTGGCCGTAGTAGCCTTGCCAATGTACCAAGACTACTCTGCAAAAGCCCAATGGTCTGAAGCACCAAGTATTTCAGACGGCGTGAAAAAAGATGTAGCATTAAACTACGGCTTGAATAATACTTGTTTAACAAATGGGAAAGGTGGCATTGCCGCTAAAGACGCTATTACTGGTAAATACGTTGCTTCAGTTACCGCAGCTGGCACTGCAGCTAATGACGGTAGTGGCGGCTGCACAGTTACAGTTACCTTCAAAACCGAAGGTGTAAATGCGAAGTTAAGTGGCAAAACAGTTACTTATACTTTAGCTCAAACCAATAACAAGAGTGAATGGAACTGTACTTCTAACGTAGACAGCACTATTCTGCCTACTTCATGCTCTGCTGCTGCTGCTAGTAAGTAACCTAAGATAGCACAGCCTAAAACGCGCTGCCGCATGAATAATATTTATTCATGCGGCATATTATTTCTAATAATTATTTTTTAAACCGATATGACTTTGCTCTAAAAATAAGCAATCTGATTCGGACTTATCAATATATTCCATATCTCTCCCACCTTCAACTCCTTCCCCCCAACCCTCTGCCAATCCAGATTCAGTACTATTTCTCCATATTGGGGATGCAACAACAGCAGGCGGCAGTAGGCGGCATTCGGGATAATTTGCAAAATCTCACTTGGCTGGCCTTCTTCATGATTAAATGCCAGCGCATGTTGCGGGATATAGCGTGTTTCATCGACATTGTCCGCACCCAATAGTTTGGCAACCCAAGCATTAGCAGGGCGTTGTAAAACTTCTTGCGGCTTGCCGTATTGTATAAGCCGGCCTTTATTCATCACTGCCAAATAATCCGCCAAAACCAAGGCTTCTTCAGGATCGTGCGTTACCAATACGGCAGGGATATTTTGCCTGCGTATTTGCTCTTGGGTTTGTTCGCGCAGTTGTTGGCGCAAACCTGTATCCAAACTGGAAAACGGTTCGTCCAACAACAGTAATTGCGGGGCTACAACCAACGCCCGGGCTAAGGCTACGCGCTGCTTTTCTCCTCCTGAAAGCGCATCTACCTGTCTTTCAGTTTCGGCCGCCAATCCTACCGATGCCAATGCTTTTTCTGCCCATAATTTGGCCTCTACTTTTGAAATACCCTGCATTTTCAAACCGAAGGCGACATTTTGCCAAACATTAAGATGAGGAAACAAAGCATAATCTTGAAACATCAAGGCCACCCGGCGTTTTTCAGGCGGCGTGTGTGTTCGATTTTCACCGTTTATCCATACTTCACCGCTATCAGGCTCTACTAAACCGGCTGCAATATTTAACAATGTAGACTTACCGCAGCCTGAAGGCCCTAAAATAGCCAGTATCGAACCGGAGGCCACACTCAAGCTGATATTGTCGGATACAATTTTGCTGCCGAAGCGCTTACAGATCTGTTTCAATTCGAGCATGGTCTCATCCTATTGGCAACATCCGCCTATGTGGTTTATATAAATCTTAAAATTCATTTAAGATGGCAAAATTTTTCCCAAACCTACCGAAAATATCGTTATCATTTCCAAGAAGGTTAAAAATACTTCATAAGCATTTGAATTTATTTTACTTAATGAATAATGCCGTCTGAAAACTTTTCAGACGGCATTATATAGTAATCTTCAATACAACTGCTTAAAAGGTATATAAAGTCCAAACACGCTATAACCGCGTGTTCTAATTTTGACTCCTAAATTCAGCCAAACCAGTTTAACCGGTGCAGCCATTGCGTTTCACAATTCCCACTCCTACTGCATCAGGCCCGATATAAGCACCCACTACCGGTGAAATCGGAATACCTGTTAAATGTACGCCTGTTTTTTGGTGTAGTTTGGCTGCAAAGCGGTTATAAAGGTCAAGATTGCCACCATACATGCCGCACAATACCAAATTATTCAAATCCTCACCTTGCAAACGGGCAGCTACAGCCTCTACAGTAGCATTTAGAACATCTTCACTGTTGTTAGCAGTTTTAACCTTGGTAAGCGTATTATTGTGAAAACGCAAAACAGGCATTAAATTCAGCAAGCCGACAACCACAGCGCCTATCTTACCCAAAATGCCGCTGTTGACTAACTGATTCACCGAATGAACACTAAATATAATCTCTCCGCAAGGCCGCATCTGCTCCAATTTTGCAATAACTTCTTGCGGCGTATAACCTTCTTTTAATAATCGCATCGCCTCAAGTGCAAAAAAACCTTCTGGCATACCTGTAATACCTGTATCAAATACATAAATATCTAGCTCATCCGCCATCTCTGCTGCCACTTGACAAACCCGGCGGTAGGTTTCGCTGAGTTTGCTACTCAAAGTGGTGACAATCGCGCTATGATAGCCCAATGCTTTAAGATGCTGGAAAGTTTGGCGCAACAACTCGTATGAAGGAGGGAATGTATTGGGCATGTGGTTCGGATAACGGTACTGCCATTGATAAAATTCATCGGGCTTCAAATCCAGTCCGTCGGTATATTCATATTCAGTATCCGTACGGATGGTTAAGCGCAAAATTTGAATCAGGCTGTCGCGATCTAATACACTGTCCAACGAGCTGGTAGAAGTAGATAATACCGCACAGCGGTACATCTGATACGATCCTGCCATAAGACATTTCCCTTAGGTAGATATTTAGATTGATTTAAGAATAATCGGTAGAATTTCATGATAAACGGTATGCTGTTTTTTGTCTACAATAACAATATTAACTATAAATTGCATTCCAATCTCAAGTGAAAAAATAAAAATAATTTATTTTTCAATACAATAAAATACCTTTCTGCCACTTATTATGCCATTTGATTTAACGCTATCAAAAATATTTTTGCCTATCTCACAAGCGTATAGGTAAACTTAACAATTTATTATTTTTTAATAATATTCAAATACTTAGATAGACATAAAAATTCCGCTCCGCATATTCAATAAAATATGGATATGCGGAGCGGAGTAAATAAATTCAAAACCAGCTGATATTTATACCCAAATACCGGCCATATTCAAAACAAAAATCAAAGTAAAACCGATTAAATAAACCAAGCCAGCAACTGCCAGCAAATTCATCGGCACGGAAATGGCATGGCGGTGTGTGCTTCTTACCAGCGAATAATTTAACCACGCAATTACGGGAGCACTAAGGAAAGCTGAAATCATGGCAAAGCGCAGCATTTCTGCTAATGCACTGTTAAACCATAAAATAACCGCCAATCCGGAAAAAGCCGACCAGCAGGTCCAAAATACGACAGAACGATTGCTGTGCTGCTTACTTTGCGATAACAAGCGCACGGTTTCCGCATTCACCCGACCATAACCGTCTAGCAAAGTGAGCGTAGTACCAAACATGCAGGCAAAAGCAATAAAAGCCACCAACAGCCGAGACCACTCTCCAATCGTGGCCGCATACATATTAATCAATTGCCCGATATACTTACCGCCAACCATCTCGACAGCTTCACCATTACCATATTGAACCAGTGCGCCAAGAGCCAAGAATATCAAAGCCAAAATAGTTGAAACCGCGTATCCGATATTAAAGTCGAACATAGCATCTTTATAATTAGTCGGATCTAACTTTTGTTTTGCCGTTACCCACATCGAGTTAATAGAGGTCGCCTCAAGCGGCGCCGGCATCCAACCCATTAATGCGATAATAAATGCTAGGGAAGCCATATTCCATGGTGAAGGTTCGACAAAATCCGGCACCATCTGCATGCCGCGGCCCGCAGCAATCATTGCCGCAGCAATAGTAGCCACAGTTAAGCTGATCATGATCAGCTTGGTAATACCATCTAAGACACGGTAATGTCCCAGCAAGAGTACAAGTAAAGTTGCCAGCATCACGCCGACCGCAAGCATATTGACCGATAAAGGCAAAGTCGGTATGGCCGTTTTCACGATAACCGCCGTAATTAACGCTACCGCACCGCTGCTAATAGTAGATGAAGCTACCGTCAAAAATAAAAAAATCCATATATAAACACGGCTTTTTTCGGCATAACCTTCAACCAAACTTTTACCGGTATCTAACGTATAATGGGTACTGAAATAAAAAAACGGATATTTCAATACATTAACCAACAAAATAATGATAGCCAACTGCCAACCGTAAAGCGCGCCTGCCTGTGTAGACGCGATCAGATGAGAACCGCCAACCGCAGCAGAGGCCAACAAAATACCCGGCCCCATCGCGCGCAAGCGGCTGCTCCAAGTAGATTTCTGATTTGCAACATTTGTTTGCATATTTCCCTCTTTGAGTAACTTTTTAATAATATTCCCTTTTCAGACGGCCTGAAATATCAAGCAAAACCATAGGATATACAACTGGAATACAGTCCGTTGGAGATATAATTTCAATATGTGATCAAGCGCAATATTTCTACTAAAATTTATTTTTCCACAAACATACGAGCGACTGTAAACACCCAGAGAAAAGTTTGCATATTAGCCTTATTCGATTAAATAGGCCATTTACCCAATTAGCTAATTATTTTTAAAATATAAAAAATATAAAAATTTATTTTTAAAATTTCATATTTTTTGAAATATTATTTCTGTAATAATTTGTAATCAGCAGAGCTGTCGCTTTTTAAACAAACTGATATTTTTATGCCCAAGCTTACCGATTAACCCCATTTTTCTACTTTTTTATTATTTATCAGTAAACAAGCCATCTGAAAACTTTTCAGACGGCTTAAATACAAATCGGCAAAACTATACTTACATACAGTTACAAACTAATGCCCCCTCCGGCAAGGGTGAGTACGCCCAACACACAAAACAATACACAGGCAGCCCAACGGATGGTTTTGGCCGGAATACGCTTCATCAACATTTCACCTACATACACGACCGGTACGGTAACCAACATCAAACCCAGCACACTACCGGCAACCACACCAACGGTATCTTGATATTTGGCGGCCAACAATACCGTAGCGATTTGGGTTTTATCGCCTATCTCAGCCAAGAAAAACAACACCAGCGTAGCCGAGAATGCACCGTATTTCAGCCAGCGGCTGTCGGTTTCATCTTCTTTATCGGGTATCAGCAGCCACAGGCCGACGGCGATAAAACTGATGCCGACTATCCATTTCATCATATCGGGTGATAGAAACTGCGCCAGCCATGTGCCTAACAGTGCCGAAACAAAATGATTGAGCAAAGTGGCAATAAAAATACCGGCGATAATGGCATTTTTTTGGGCAAAACGTGCGGCGAGAAATAATGCGAGAAGCTGGGTTTTATCACCGATTTCGGCAATGGCGACCGCCAGCGTTGAAGAAAAAAAAGCTTCCATAATCGAATACTCAAAACTGTGGGCAAACAAAAAAGACACAACAGGCGCTGCCCACCGGCGGCTCTGCGTGTCTTAAGTCTTGCCTGTCTCGGTATCAAGATGCCGTTACCATGCCCTATGGCAATTATGTTGATAACGGCTCCGCACATCTGAAATATGCGGATGGCTACTCCCTTAAGAGCAAACTATCGGCATTTTAAATTTATTTAATCCAAAGAGCAAGCTGCCGCTGTTGAAAAATGCCGTCTGAAAATTCTTTATACCCGGCAAATAACCATCTGGTTCAGGTTTTCAGACGGCCTCTAATTTCGCAAAAGCCGTATCCAGCTCTTTAATGCCGTTTTTGCCGAAATTAATGGTTAAGCGTGCCGATTCACCTTTATTTAATGCTTCGATGATAACCCCCGTACCAAATTTGGCATGGCGTACATTTTGACCGATACGGAAACCGTCATAATCCTGAGCGGTCTGATAAGAGCTGGTTTCTGATGCTTTGTTGGCTTTGGCAGAGCCGCCTATATAATAAGACTGCTTGGGCGATGCCGTGAGATAATGCAGCACTTCTGACGGAATTTCATCAACAAAGCGCGAACGTACCCCGAAATGCGTTTGCCCGTGTAGTAGCCGCTGTTGAGCCATACTCAAATATAAGCGTTTGCGCGCGCGCGTAATGGCCACATACATTAAACGGCGTTCTTCTTCCAAACCACCTTTTTCAGCCAAGCTGTACTCACTGGGAAATAAGCCTTCTTCCAAGCCGGTTAGGAATACTGCCTGAAATTCCAATCCCTTAGCCGCATGCACAGTCATCAGCTGTAAAGCTTCCTCTCCTTCTGAGGCCTGATTTTCGCCTGATTCCAAAGCCGCATTACTTAAAAAAGCCAATATAGGGAACAGCAGATTTTCTTCCGCACCTTCGGGCAAAATTTCAAAATTGCTTTCGTGCGGTTTGAAAGCCACGGCCGCATTGACCAATTCCGCTAAGTTATCCAGCCGTTCTTGCTGGTCTCCTTTTTGGTTTTTGTAATAATCGGCCAAACCGCTTTCGTGAATCGTTCCCAACAACATTTCCTGCAAAGGTACCGTAGGTGCTTGCGCCTGTAATGTTTCGATCAAGCGCACGAATGCCGCTACTTTGGCCGCTTTGCTCCCCATTGAACAAGCCGCCTGCCATAACGACACGCCCTGTTCCCGGGCTGCCGCCTGAATGTTTTCAACCGTACGGCTGCCGATACCGCGCGGCGGGAAATTGATCACACGCAAAAGTGCATTGTCGTCATCGGGATTGACTGCCAAGCGCAGATAAGCCAAAGCATGTTTGATTTCCTGCCGCTCGTAAAAGCGCAAACCGCCGTATATTTTATATGGCATACCCGAACGGAAAAGCGCCTGCTCGATCACGCGCGACTGGGCGTTGCTGCGGTAGAGTACCGCCATTTGATCCAAAGGCCAGCCTTCCCTCTGCAAGGCTTTTGCCTCATCGATAATAAACTGTGCTTCGTCAAAATCGGTAGGTGCCGCATGAAAACGCAGCTTTTCGCCGTCTTCCGCATCGGTACGCAGATTTTTTCCCAACCGCTCGGCATTATTACCTATAACGGCATTTGCAGCGGTTAAGATGTTGCCGTCCGAACGGTAATTCTGTTCAAGCTTAATCGGCTCATCAATTGAAAATTCACGCATCAATGCAGTCATATTACCGACATGGGCACCACGAAAGCGGTAAATCGATTGGTCGTCGTCTCCCACTGCAAACACAGCGGCATGTTCGCCTGCAATTAATTTTAACCAAGCATATTGCAGCTTATTGGTGTCTTGAAACTCATCCACCAAGATATGATTAAACCGCTGGCTGTAATGGTTACGTAAAACCTCATTACGCTGAAGCAATTCATAACTGCACAACATTAATTCGGCAAAATCAACCACGCCTTCGCGACGGCAGATTTTGTCGTATTCGGCGTAACACTCAATCATACGTTGGGTATGCGGATCAGGGGCATGCAAAACATCGGCGCGCAAACCGTTTTCCTTTTGCGCATTAATAAAACCCTGTAGCGAACGCGGTGCAATGATTTCCTCGGCAATATTCAAAGATTTCAGCAAGCGTTTGATCAAAGAAAGCTGGTCGCCGCTGTCAAGAATCTGAAAGGTCGAAGGTAACCCGGCATCTTTATGATGCAAACGCAAAAAACGATGGCACAAACCGTGAAACGTCCCCAACCACATCGCGCGTACGCTTACCGGCGTCATCGCGGCCAAACGCATCTGCATTTCCTTGGCGGCCTTATTGGTAAAGGTAACCGCCATAATACTGTGTACGCTCGCCTGTCCGCTTTGCAACAACCAAGCAATACGCGTTGTCAGCACGCGTGTTTTACCGCTACCTGCTCCGGCCAGCACCAATGCAGATTGTGGAGGCCAGGTAACGGCGGAAAGTTGTTCGGGATTTAACCCGGAAAGAAGATTGGTATTCATGATACGTATTGTAACGTTTTTCATCTCTACCGAGTATTTTTCAGACGGCTCTCAAATCCATAAAGCAGGTTAGGCATAACTATCGACAGGCCGTCTGAAACTCTTTTGCCAACCTCATTCCAACGTACTTAAATCTGAATTTTTTGCGATGCGTCAGATAAAATTAAAGGCGGGCAATGCTAAGATAAAGCTTGACACAGCAATCTTAATAATCAAGCGTTTTCACAAATAAAAGGAGCAGCAAAATGGAAAACAAACTGGGGTTCAAACCCATACCCGCAGCCATCGCAGTAGGCTTGGCGCTGCTGATATGGTTTGTTATACCCGTTCCCGAAGGCGTAAGCCCTCAAGCATGGCACTTATTGGCTATGTTTGTAGGTGTGATTGCAGCCATTATCGGCAAGGCCATGCCCATCGGAGCGATTTCAATTATCGCCATCATGTTGGTCGCACTCACCGGCGTGACCAGTGAAAAGCCGGCCGACGCAATGAAAGACGCGCTTTCCAGCTTCTCCAGCCCGCTGATTTGGCTTATCGGTATTGCCATTATGATTTCCCGCGGTATTTTAAAAACCGGCTTGGGTGCACGAATCGGCTATTACTTTATCGCTATGTGGGGCAAGCGCACCTTAGGCATCGGTTACAGCCTAGCGCTTTCCGAGTTGATTTTGGCTCCCGTAACCCCTAGTAATACCGCGCGCGGCGGCGGCATCATACACCCCGTGATGAAAGCCATTGCCTCCAGCTACGATTCCGACCCGGAAAAAGGCACGCAAGGCCGTATCGGTAAATATCTGGCTTTGGTGAACTACCACAGCAACCCCATCACTTCGGCCATGTTCATCACCGCCACAGCACCCAACCCCCTAGTAGTCGATATCATCGCCAAAGCCACCAACAGCGATATCCACCTCAGCTGGGGCACATGGGCGTTAGCCATGCTTCTACCCGGCTTGGCCGCTATGCTGCTGATGCCGCTGGTACTCTATTTTGTCTATCCGCCCGAAATCAAAGCGACACCCAATGCCGCCCAATTCGCCAGAGAAAAACTGGCCGAACAAGGCCCCATGAACCGCGGCGAAATCATCATGTTGGCCATTTTTGCAGTATTACTGCTGCTATGGGCAGGCATTCCGGCCTTGATTTTAGGCGATGCGTGGAAAGTAGATGCCACTACTACCGCCTTTATCGGTCTTTCCCTACTGCTGCTCTCCGGTGTACTCACTTGGGACGATATCCTCAAAGAAAAAAGCGCATGGGATACCATCACATGGTTTGCCGCCCTTGTTATGATGGCCACTTTCCTAAACAAACTCGGCCTGATCAGCTGGTTCTCAGGCCTACTTGAAAACGGCATCGGCCACTTAGGTTTGGGATGGATGGGCGCATCAGCATTACTGCTCTTGGCCTATATGTATGCCCACTATATGTTCGCCAGCACGACCGCCCACATTACGGCCATGCTCGGTGCGTTTTATGTAGCGGGCATCTCCCTCGGTGCCCCGCCCATGCTTTTTGCACTGATGATGGCCGCCGCTTCCAGCATTATGATGACTCTCACCCACTACGCTACGGGAACCTCTCCCGTGATTTTCGGATCGGGCTATACTACCTTGGCCGAATGGTGGAAAGCAGGCTTTATCATGAGTGTTGTCAATCTACTGGTTTTCGTGGTGATTGGCGGTATTTGGTGGAAAATCTTAGGCTATTGGTAATAGTCCATATCAAAAAAAGCCAAGCAAATGCTTGGCTTTTTTTACATTTTAAAACCCATAAATAAAAATATGAATTTATCTAAAAATAAAAAACCTAAACATCTCTGTTTAGGTTTTTTGAAATCTGGTGGGTCGTGAAGGATTCGAACCTTCGACCAACGGATTAAAAGTCCGCTGCTCTACCAGCTGAGCTAACGACCCGAAGACGCGTATAATACAGAAACCTTTTTTAGCTGTCAACACTTTTTCTGTATTTTATTTTCTGTATTTTTAAACGTAAACCCGCCGCAAATAAAATACAGACCGTCTGAAAGGAATGAATACTTTTCAGACGGCCTGATTCATCAAGCTACTTAGGCGGCTTCGCTATCAAATCCGCTGTGGCGCAATAGTGCATCGATTCGAGGTTCGCGGCCACGGAATGCTTTAAAGGATTCCATCGCACTGCGCGAACCGCCCACGGCAAGAATTTCCATCCAGAAACGTTTGCCGGTAGCTTTAATATCATCGCTTTCTTCAAAAGCCGCATAAGCATCCGCACTCAATACTTCGGCCCATGAATAACTGTAATAGCCGGCAGCATAACCACCTGCAAAAATATGGCCGAAGCTGTGGGCAAAGCGGTTGTATTCAGGCGGTTGCACCACGGCAACTTCTTTACGCACGTTTTGTAATACTTGCTGCCATTGTTTCAGACGGCCTGCCTCGGTTTCGCTGTAAATCAGCATATCAAACAGGGCAAACTCCATCTGACGAACCATAAACATTCCGCGTTGGAAATTTTTAGCCGCAACCATTTTATCGAACAAGCTGCGCGGCAATACCTCACCGCTGCTTTCGTGAGCCGACATATCGGCCAACACTTCATATTCCCACACGAAGTTTTCCATAAATTGGCTCGGCAACTCCACTGCATCCCATTCAACGCCGTTGATGCCGCTCACGCCCAATTCATCAACCTGGGTAAGCAGATGATGCAAACCGTGGCCGGTTTCATGGAACAGGGTGATGATTTCGTCATGCGACAGGCGGGCTTCTTTACCGCCTACGGGCGGCGTGAAGTTGCATACCAAATAAGCAATCGGCGTTTGGGTTTGTCCGGCCTTATCACCTGCCGGAAAACGGCGTCGGCCCCGATAATCATTCATCCATGCACCGCCACGCTTACCTTCGCGGGCGTACAAGTCCATATAAACGCCGCCGATAATCGAACCGCCTTTTTCCAATTCAAAATAGCGCACATCGGGATGCCATACCGGAACGGTTTTTTCAATCAGATTAACGCCGTAGAGGTGGTTGATACGGGCAAAAAGTCCGGCCAATACTTTGCCGACGGGAAAATATTTTTTCACTTCGGTTTCGCTAAAAGCATATTTTGCCTGACGTAGTTTCTCACTGGCGTAAGTAAGATCCCAAGCCTGCGGATCGGCAATACCCAATTTTTCTCGGGCAAACTCGGTTAGCTCAGCCAAGTCTTTTTGTGCAAACGGTTTGGCACGGGCAGCCAAGTCGCGCAAAAAGGCTAATACTTGCTCTGGGGTATCGGCCATTTTGGTGGTTAATGAAAGCTCGGCATAATTACGGTAGCCCAATAATTGCGCCTCTTTCAAAGCCAGTGCCAAGCGTCGGTTGATATTTTCGGTATTGTCGTATGCCGCATCACCCAATTCGCTGGCACGGGTTACATAAGCACGGTAGATCTGTTCGCGCAAACTGCGGTTATCGGCATACTGCATCACGGCAATGTAATGCGGCATTTGCAGGCCGATCTTATAGCCGGTTTTACCCTCGGCTTGAACGGCGGCGGCAAACATGGCTAAAGCTTCTTCAGTCAAACCGCCCAGCTCGCTGTCGTCTTCGAAATACAGGGCAAAGGCATCGGTGGCATCAAGTACGTTTTGGGAAAATTTAGCGGCCAATTGCGCACCCTCTGTTTGCAAGGCAGCAAACTCTGCCTGCTCGGCGGGAGGCAGCTCTGCACCGCTCAAAATAAAATCGCGCAAATCGTGATTGAGCTTGGTTTGTTGCGCCGCATCCAAGCGTGCGAATTCAGAGCTGTTTTTGATGGTTTTGAAGCGCTCGTAAAGCTCGATATCTTGGCTGATTTCGGTAAAAAACACAGTTACTTCGGGCATAAGCTCGTTATACACCTGACGCAACTCGGGCGTATCGACAACCGAATTCAAATGAGCGACCACGCCCCAAATGCGGCCTACCCGCTCGGTAATATCGGTCAAGCGTTCAACGGTATTGTTCCATGTGATGTCGGTTTGTGCTTTTACGGCGGCGATTTCGCTTCTGGCCTCGGCCATCGCGGTTTCTATTGCAGGGCGGATATCGGCGGTTTGGATTTGATCGTAACGCGGCTCGTCGGCCAGATTCAGTAATACGTTGCTCATGCGGTTTCCTCTAGATATGTTCAGACGGCCTTGACGTCTGAAATAATGATTCTCAAATTATAAGGGCAAATATCGGAATATAAAGCGGCAGCGGTATGAAACATTTTCTACGGCAGCCTGCCGTTTAGTGAAAAGGCCGCCTGAATTTTTCAGACGGCCTTAATTTAGTTGCGTAATTTCCATCCTGATTTCAATACCATCAATACGCCCGCAGCCACTGCCACGGTAAAGCCGCCGACCACGGCCAAAGAAAGCCACGGCGAAGTGTCGCTTACGCCGAAAAATCCGTAACGAAAGCCGTCTATCATATAAAACACGGGATTCAAATGGCTAAGGCTCCGCCAAAAAGGCGGCAGACTGTTAATCGAATAAAACACACCCGATAAGAATGTAAGCGGCATAATCAGGAAATTTTGAAATGCGGCAAGCTGGTCGAATTTTTCAGCTACGATACCGGCCAACAAACCGAGCGTTCCCATCAATGCACAACCAAGCAATGCAAAAACGATAATCCACAAAAGATTATGCGGCAGCGGCAATCCGAACCAAGCAGTAGCCGCTAACACACCCAAACCGACCAACACGCCGCGCACCACTGCCGCGCCCACATAAGCCGAAAAGAATGCGCTCACTGAAAGCGGAGGAAGCAGGATAAATACCAAATTGCCTGTAATACGCGATTGGATCAGACTACTGGATGAGTTTGCAAATGCGTTTTGCGTCATACTCATCATCGCCAAACCCGGAATCAGAAAGGCGTTGTATGATACATTCGGCAGCACCTCAACCGATTTGCCGACGGCATGGGAAAAAATCAGCTGATACAGCAGCGCGGTAATCATCGGTGCAGCCAAGGTTTGGAAACCCACTTTCCAAAAACGCAAAACTTCTTTTTTAAACAGGGTATAAAAGCCTATCATGGCCGGGCAATCCTTTTACTTTTGAGTAATATGGCTTTATTTGTGCATCATTTGCACAAAAATATCTTCCAAATCGGTTTCGGGCAGTGCCATATGTTTCACTTCGATACCGGCATATTTCAAGGTTTGCAACACGAAGGCCAGTTGTTCGTAATCATCCAGCTTAAGCGGCACTACGCCATCTTTCCCCGTACCGGCCAACCATTGGTGCAGATTCTCCGGCAGGCTGCCGTTCAACAACAACTCGACGCGTATGCCTTTTTCGGCATGCAATAAATTTTCCGTAGCGTCTAAAGCGACCAATTCGCCCTGTTTCATCATAGCGATACGGCTACACAGGCTTTGTGCCTCTTCAAGATAATGGGTAGTCAGGATGATGGTATGACCTTGACGGTTCAGGCTTTGGATAAACGCCCACAGGCTTTGTCGCAGCTCCACATCCACACCGGCCGTCGGTTCGTCCAATACGATAACGGGCGGACGGTGTACCAAAGCCTGTGCGACCATCACCCGCCGCTTCATGCCGCCTGAAAGGTTACGGGTATTGGTGTCGGCTTTATCTGCCAAGCCGAGGCTTTCAATCACTTCGTCTATCCACGCAGCATTGTTTTTCAATCCGAAGTAACCCGATTGGAACTTCAAAGCTTCACGCACGCTGAAAAAAGGATCAAACACCAGCTCTTGCGGCACTACGCCCAAATTCATACGGGCGGCATACGCGTCTTTCACCACATCATGCCCCATCACCCGGATACTGCCCGAAGTCAGACGGTTCAACCCCGCCATAGCGGAAATCAAAGTAGTTTTCCCAGCACCGTTAGGCCCCAGCAAGGCAAAAAACTCGCCCTCTTCCACCTCGAAACTGACACCTTTAAGCGCAGTAAAACCATTACGGTAGGTTTTGACGGCATGATCGATAGCAAGTGCGGCAGACATAATGTTCCTAAAATATAAAAGCTGCCCGAGGCAGCACTGAAATCAGCTTTGCTTGATATTATAAACCTTTTTTCAAACCTTGCTCGTAATAAAAACAGCACCTTTACGGTGCTGTTTCAGACGGCCTCTCACAAATCATCAGACTATTTCCGCAACAACGACAGCACAAAACCAGCTACCAAAGCAGCGGCGCACAGTAAAAATACGCCGAACAACCCAATCTCGGAAACCGGCGGATTTCTGATCAAACTGATACAAACCAATGTAGAAAACAAAGCCAATATGTGCGGATAAGCATGAAAAAAGCTACCCTGCCTGCAAGTTTGCCTGCTGATTGCCGCCAACAGCAGCCATCCGACCACTGCACGGATAAAAGCAAACCCTTCGACATTGATTAATGCGGCATTCATCGCTTTTCTACCCAATCATCCGCCGTTTAAAACAAGCCCTGAATGTTACCTTCGGCATCCACATCGATATTTTCGGCGGCAGGCACTTTGGGTAAACCAGGCATTTTCATCATATTGCCGCATAAGGCAACGATAAAACCCGCACCTGCCGACACGCCGATACTGCGGACATGGATACGGAAACCCTCGGGCGCACCCAAGCGTTTGGGATCATCGCTGAGGGAATATTGCGTTTTCGCCATGCAAACAGGCAACTTGTCCAAACCAAGCTTTTTCAGATTCTCGATTTCCGCCAAAGCTTCGCCGCTGAAATCAACATCTGACGCACCGTATATTTTTTGTGCAACAGCGCGAATCTTATCGGTAATCGGTTCTTCAACATCATAGGCAAAGCGGAAATCTTTGGGCTGCGAAGCAATAGTATCCAACACCGCCTCAGCCAAATCAGCACCACCTGCACCGCCTTTTTCCCACACTTCGGTTAAAGCCACCGATACGCCATGTTCGGCACATGCGTGCCGAATCAAATCCAATTCTGCTTCGGTATCGGAAACAAAACGGTTTAAAGCCACAACGACAGGCAGGCCGAAAACTTCTTTCAGGTTGCGGATGTGTTTCAGCAGGTTGGGCATACCTTGTCCCAATGCCTCTAAATTTTCCTCGCCCAGCTTGGCACGCTCCATGCCGCCGTTGTATTTCAAAGCGCGTACGGTTGCCACAATGACTGCGGCATCAGGAACCAGCCCTGCCAATCGGCACTTGATATCGCAGAATTTTTCCGCACCCAAATCGGCACCGAAACCCGCTTCGGTTACCACATAATCACCCAGATAGCTCGCCGCACGGGTAGCGATAACCGAATTACAGCCGTGAGCAATGTTGGCAAACGGGCCGCCGTGCACCAAAGCCGGCGTACCTTCGATGGTTTGTACCAAATTCGGCTTTAATGCGTCTTTCAACAAAGCTGCCATCGCACCGTGGGCTTTCAAATCACGGGCATAAACCGCCTCGCCGCTTTTGGTATAAGCTACCAAAATATTACCCAAACGGTTTTTCAAATCCGCCAAATCACGGGCCAAGCAGAATACCGCCATCACTTCGGAAGCAACCGTAATATCGAATCCGTCCGGGCGGATCACCCCATCCGTCGGCTTCCCCATACCGCCGATAATATTCCGTAACTGGCGGTCGTTCATATCGACGGCACGCCGCCACAATACACGCTTGGGGTCGATATCCAGAGCATTGCCCTGATAGATATGGTTGTCGAGCATAGCTGCCAACAAGTTGTTGGCAGCACCAATAGCGTGGAAATCACCCGTGAAATGCAGGTTGATGTCTTCCATCGGCAATACTTGGGCATAACCACCGCCTGCCGCGCCTCCTTTGATACCGAATACCGGCCCGAGCGAAGGTTCGCGCATGGCGACAACAGCTTGTTTGCCCAAACGGTTGAGCGCATCTGCCAAGCCAATGGTAACGGTGGTTTTACCTTCTCCTGCTGGCGTAGGATTGATGGCAGTTACCAAAATCAAACGGCCTTTTTTAGGCGGCAATGAAAAAATATGCTGCGGGTCTATTTTGGCCTTGTAGCGGCCATAGGGTTCGAATTGTTCGGCCTGCAAACCCAGAGCGGCGGCAATTTCGCCAATCGGGCGCATTTGGGCGGAACGGGCAATCTCGGCATCTGTTTTAAACGCCATGAGTTTCTCCTTAAGTTCAGGCTTATTGAATATTATCGAATAATTATAACGTTGATTTTGCCACTTTCTTTACCAACCATACCGCTTTTTGTACTAAATCAATTAAAAACATGCCGTCTGAAAATTGTTCAGACGGCATGTTTTTAAGAGCGGATTTACGGTCATACTTAAAGTGGCCGGTTGTGATCCGAATTGATCAAACCGTGTTGCACGCGCATAAACTCATCAATTATATTTTGCTGTATTTCCAATCGTTTATGCAAAGGACAGGCAAAACGCACCACCAAATGATAGACTTTATCGTCATGCGGCACATAAGTAATGCGCGGATGGGCAGCCGGTGTGATGAAAAGTTTTTGGGTTTGCACCTGCTCCAAATGCCGCTCGACATTTTCAATGAACGGCGCGCACATCTTTTGCAATGAAACGGTTATCGGCTGGGAAACGGCCTCTGGATCCAAATTCAGCGGCACCGGCAGCTCAAACGTATGAATCACATACGCGCCCAACACGTTATCGCGCTGTACCGGTTGTGACAACAGCAAACTGTTGGGAAAAGATATGGTTTTTCCGGAAAGCTGTCCTACCAAGGGATGCGGCCCGATTTGCATCATTAGTGTATTAAGCAGATTGATATCGACCACCCGCCCGCGCAAGCCGCCCACTTCGATATAATCGCCCACCGAATATTGTTTGGTAAAGGCTCGCAGCAAGCTGCCCAACAAACACATAATCAGCTCTTTGGTCGCCAACACGATGGCGGCGGCCACCGCCAACATAGAAAGTGCCAAGGTTTGGATTTGCGCCGCCCATACCCCTATCAGGCCGATAATACATAAAATCAGCGTCAAATTACGGCTTACCACTACCCAGCGGCGTTTGTCCTCGATACCCATTTCAGGATGGCGGCGGAAATGCGTATGCACCACCACAGCACGTACCAGCAACACACCCACGATCAGCAACAACGACTGCATCAGCTCGCTGTGCATGAGCAAATCGGAAAGCAAACGGCCTGTTTTCTCCCACGTTATCATGATTTCCCCCGTAAACAGTCCGAGAACAGGCTGACCATCTGCCAGCAAAGCCGTTATACTAACGTATTTGCCGCGACAGATAAACCGCCTGTGTTTTCAGACGGCCTTTTCAATCTGCCGCAGCCTTCCGTTTCACTTCTTACTATATCGCTATTTACTATATCGCTATCATGAACAAACCTATTATTATCGGTATCGCCGGCGGTTCCGGCTCGGGCAAAACTACAGTTTCCCGCACGCTCTACCAACGTTTCAGCGGCCACCCGATCACCATTATCGAACAAGATTATTATTACAATGACCAATCGCACCTCTCGCCCGAAGTGCGCCGCCGTCAGAATTACGATCACCCTTGTGCGTTTGACAACGATTTACTTTACAGCCAACTGATGCAACTTCTCGAGCGTCAAGCGGTAGAGTTGCCGCAATACGATTATGCCGCCGACAACCGTGCCGCCCACACTAAACACCAACCGCCGGTAGATGTGATTATTTTAGAAGGTATTTTGGCTCTTTATGATGAGAAAGTCCGCAGCTTGATGGATATTAAAATTTATGTGGATACCGATGCCGATTTGCGCTTTATCCGCCGTATGCAGCGCGACTATGTTGAACGCGGACGCTCTATCAACTCGGTTGTCGGCCAATACATCAACCAAGTACGCCCGATGCACAACCAATTCGTTGAGCCGACCAAGCGTTACGCCAATATTATTATCCCGTGCGACGAACAAAATAATGTCGCCATTGATGTGTTGATGGCAAAAATCGCCGTTATTCTGCAACAACGTATGACAGGCACCGAAACCAACGGTTCGCTGCCCTAAAGCAAATAAATATATGAAAGGCCGTCTGAAAAACCTTGTTTCAGACGGCCTTTTTATTTTAAACGCGGCAGATTTCCGCATTAGCATCAACAGCTGACTGTGGGAGTAGTTTCACCGTTATCGAATACCAAGGTTTTCTCCGGCCACCTCAGCGCGGCAAGCCGGAAGGTAGAGTCTGCCGCTGCGGTGCCGTTTTTACGGTCTCGCCAGCGGGAGCCTACCGAATAATCGATACAGTACACATTACCGCGGACACCGTGCCAAGCATTGTTTTCAGACGGCATCAGATTTTCACGGTGCGGATCGGGAGCTTTCGGATACCAATGCCGCCAATAATGACCGATCACTACCGGGGTTTCTTCGTGATAATTTTGCCACCAAGCGCAACGCGCGGTAAAACGCCAACGCCCGCTGGCATAAAACGGCGCCTTCGCCGGTTCTTCTACGCCGCTGGTTAATGCGCGTATCGGATGCAGGCGGCTGCGTTGCAATTCATAAGCCGCGGTTGCAGGCATCGGCGGCGGTAGCTTTTCGGGATTTTCGCAGGCTTCGGCATAGCATTGCTGTTCTGCCAAATAGTCGCCGTACCAAGGAGCTTGAGCCAAGATATTATTCAACTCGGTATCATAGCGGCGGTACTGGGTGCGTAAATCCTCACCTCCGGCGGCCTCCAGCCTTTCCATACTTTCAGGCAGCCATGCCGCATGTACGATACGCAAGTCTTCCCGTTCCAACACCAGCGGCTGTTGTGCCAGCCATGCCGCCAATTCCGGCTTTTCGGCTTCGGGCAATACTCGCCACGGTGCGTATAGGGCATCATCTTTTTCACGGCGGGCATCAAAATACCAACCCGAACCGTCTTTAGGGTCGCCCACCAAAGCATTGAGTTCATGATTACCCAACACCATATAGGCAAACCCTGCATCATGTGCCTGTTTGAACCAAGCCAATACACGCGGGCTGTCGGGGCCGCGGTCGCACAAGTCGCCCACAAAAACCAAGCGCCGCCCTTCGGGATGGCTGCCGTCTGCCCGATAACCGAGATGATCCAGCAAGGCAAACAAAGCTTCAGCCTCGCCGTGCACATCACCGATAATATCTAACGGTGTATCGGGCAAGCGTTGGCGGTATTGGTAAGTCATACGCGTCTCCCTTACGTAAAAATCCCGGTATATCTGCCGGAAAACTCTCTTCCAAATTTTGGCGTATTGTGAACAAATCTGTTTAAAGAGGCCGTCTGAAACTTGTTTTTTCAGACGGCCTTGCATCAATTTTCTTTACGGCTAAGCGTAATGCCGCTGAAACCGAATAATAAAGTCAACAACAAGCATAAGTAACAGAAAAACGCATACGGCAAATAATCCAATACCGGCACGCCCAAAGCATGGCTGATAAACACACCGCACACACTCCAGGGTACCAGTGGGTTAATCACCGTACCCGCGTCCTCCAAAGTACGCGACAAATTGCGCGGATGTAAATTGAGCTTGTCATAAACAGACTTGAAGGTTTCACCGGCCAGCAGCAGGCTGAGATATTGTTCGCCTACCAAAATATTTACGCCCAAAGCGGTAGAAGCGGCGGCAAAAGTTACACGGCCCGTACTATGGAGCAAATGGCGGATACCATCAAGCAAAGCGGGTAATACGCCCAATGCCGCCAGCAAACCACCCATACTCAAAGCCAATACTACGATGGTTTGAGTGAAAAACATACTGCTGATACCGCCGCGGGAAATCAAACGGCCCACGTCGCCCAAATCTACCGCAGGCGTATAACCGTTGAAAAACCAGTTTCCCAACTCTCCTACTCCCGGCTTGCTATGCAGATAAGTTAAAGGTAATGCGACGGCAATGGTAGCCATAATGGTATAAATCGCGCCTACTTTACGCAGTGCCAAAACCAACAATACCGCCAAAGGCAGCAACGAGTACCAATGTACCAAACCACTTTGCTGCAATTGGTTTTGAATGGCGGTAATACTGTCAATACTGCCGCCCGTATTCCCGGCCAGCAGCCATAAAAACAGAGCGGTTAATGCAAATGCCGGTACGGTGGTATACATCATATTGCGGATATGCTCAAACAAGTCGATACCGACAATCGATGCGGCAATACCGGTGGTATCGGAAAGCGGTGACATTTTATCGCCGAAAAACGCACCCGATACAATCGCGCCCGCCGCAATCGCCGGATCCGCTTGGAATGCCTGGCTCATACCGATAAACGCCACGCCCAAGGTGGCGCACGTCGTTAAACTGCTGCCGATGGCAATGCCTACTATCGAAGTCAGCAGAAATGCCGAAAGATAATAATAACGGGGAGAAATCAAATCAAAACCGTAATACATAATGGTCGGGATCGTACCCGACATCATTAATGCCGACACCAACAACCCGATAAAGAAAAATAGGTAAATCGCACCAATGCCCGACATCACACCCTCAGCCATCTGCTGTTGCATGTCTTGGAAGCGGATACCGCGGATACGGCCATAAACCATCAAGCCGCACAATACCAAAATAATCGATAAATGCGGCATCCAACCAAATCCTATCATGGTTACACCGACTACCGAGATCACCAACACCGCGACCCAAAGTGCTTCGAGCGGCTTTAAATTTTGTAAAGATTGTTTCATGATCTTCCTATACTGCCTTACAACAGTTTTTTATTTTAAAATTTTCACTTTGCAGAAACTTAACATTATTATTGTACACGATTACACTGTTTATCTGCATTCCGGCACTTCAGCCGGCTATATACCGTCTGGTCACCGCCCTATTGCCCGGCAACCCTGATTGAATCCAGATACCGTTTGTTTTTAAGATAATTGAAAATACACTCGGCGTACCACACACAGAGAAAATCCGCTTAAGGGAATACCCATGAATGTCAAACTCCGTACCGCCACCCTCAACGATGCCGCCGTATTAGCCGATATTTACAACTGTGCCGTCCATGCCGTGGATCCGCGCCTCTATACCGAAGCTGAAAAGGCCGCATGGGCAAGGGATGCCGGCACTTCTCCGTTTTGGAAAATACGTATACCGCGCACCCGTCCCGTATTAGCGGAACGCGACGGTATGGCTGTCGGTTTGCTCGAATATCTGCCCGGCGGCTATCTCAACTGCTTATATGTCCACCCTCACCACCAGCAACAAGGTATTGCTTCGGTAATGCTCAAACATGCTGCGACAATGGCCCTACAAGAAGGTTGCGGCAAGCTGTATGCGGATGTTTCCAAAGCCGCCTTACCATTTTTCCAACGCCACGGTTTTGTCAATCTCCGTGAAAACCATATTGCCCGGGAAAATGAGGTACTGATCAACTACCGCATGTATCTGCAACTTTGACAACAGTCGAATAATCACTCCATCAAAATACTTCCGAGCCGTCTGAAAACATGATACAAAGCCTAAAAGTATCAATGTTTAACATGCAGCAACCAACAACAGGAGCCACGCCATGAGCGATTTGAAACAACAATTCGAACAAGCCCAAGCCGATGTCGTCAGCTTGGCCGAACGCCCCGACAATGCTACCCTGCTTAAACTCTATTCGCTTTATAAACAAGCTACCGAAGGTGATGTGAAGGGCGACAAACCCGGCATGTTCGATCTGGTGGCTAAAAAGAAATACGAAGCTTGGAGCAATCTGCAAGGAATGTCTTCCGAAGATGCTATGAAAGGCTATATTGCAGAAGTGGAACGTTTGCTCAACGAAGAATAAAATCAAGCGTATCTCTGCTTATACTCTACCCACAAAGCACAGTACTATCGGTATTGTGCTTTTCTTGTTAAACCAATTAAAAAACTTCAAAAACAATACACTACTAGTATATTGATGATGCCTACCGTACCAAAACAGAAACAGGACCCAAAGCCCTGTTTTTTATGTACTGAACTATCGTATGGTAACTTTTTTATAAGCCTTTAGCAGCTCATATACATCACTTGTTACGTTGATACAGCCGTTCGTCATTTTACGATCCTCAGCATTCGGAGAAACAATCCGCTCCATCCTGCGCTCAGACGGTTTACCCGTCCAAACACGATGTATCGCAAAAATAAATTTCTCTGTTTCTTTAAACTTCAATACATCTCCCCCGTAACCTTTACGGGTGGTTCGTATTAATTGCAGAGGAAAATCACCTTTGGGAGTAGCTGCACCGACCAACACGGGATAGCACTGCCCTTTCATACACAGCTCGGCCCGGCCGGTATCTACCACCACGCCTGAAGCCGGCTGTTCAATACCAAAAGCCCGGGCACTAACGCCCAGGCTTAATAGCATCAACCACAATGCTTTTTTCAACATTAACCTTCCTATTTATTGACGGATCGGTTTTGATGAAGTTTCTATTTCACGAACGATAACTTCACGCACCGTTTCTTTAGGTTTCGGACCGCAACCTTCAGGCAGCCAGAAGAACGAACGGGCATTCATGTCTTTATCGAACAAAATTTTGTATTGGCAGGTTTTATGCTCACCGTTTTCACGATAGTTGAACAGGTAGTCCCATTCGTGCACACCGTACAAACCCTCTTTGAAATGCGGACGGCCGATCAATTCATAAATTTGGTCTTTATTCATACCCGATTCAATCATCCGCACATTATCCCAATTCGGCCAAGAACCATTTTGAGTACCGTTATGACGGAAAGTGGTTTTCTCAGGGTTAGGCCATACGGGATTATCGGTGGTACCTTCACGGCTTACATGGCTCAAATTTCCGCAGGCTGCCAAAGTGGCAGCAGCAACCAAAGGTAGCATCAATTTAATCAGTTTCATTATTTTATCCTTAAATTTCTTTATTCGGTGTCGTCAGGCCGTCTGAAAATACCAGCATCAAACGGCCTGCCTTTTACGGTTTTACCACTGGTAACCAACGCTGCCACCCCAGTTTAGGTGGCGCTGGGTGTTGATGCCTACACCCGCTTTGGTAGACCATTTATTGTTGTCTGAATTACGCGCGTAACCGACAGCCAATGCCTGCTCACCGCGATAACCGCCGACACCTACAGATACCATGCTTTTGCCGGCTTCGTTCGGGCGTTGCAGGAATGCAATTGCAGTTGCTCCGGCAATACCGGCACGCAAATCGTCATCTACTTGGTCAATACGATTGCTTAGAGTATTGTTGATATTTTGAGTAGCAGCATACAGTTGACTACCGTTAACGGCATCAGTGCTGGTACTGCTGATTTCACCCGCCCCCACATTACGGATAACATTGTTACCCATATCTACCGTCGCACCGTTGCTGACATTTAAACCGGAACCGACATTAACCGTACTACCGTTAACAGCAGTAGCGGTTACTCTGTTAAAGATCGGATTGTCACTCATCTTAACAGCAATAGTACTGCCAGACGCTTCTGTAGTAATGTTTTTACCGTCACCTACAACATTCACTGTATCACCCAGCTGTCTGTTAAATGTACCACTGTCTCCAGCAAAATTTAAACCTTTAGCAATATTGGTCGTATTGGTTGCAATATTGATTACATTGGTTCCCACTTGATCAGCAACCATATATAGCTGGCTACCATTAATAGCATCAGTGCTGTCGGCTGTAATACGGCCTGCCGCCACATTGGTTACGGTACGCTCGGCACCTACCTTGCCTACGCTTACGGTAGAGTTAGGTGCTGTAGCTGCAAAACCGCTGTATGCAATACCGTTAACCGTAGCACTGGTAGTTCGTACTACTGGCGCAGTTTCAGAAGCCGAACCCAAAGCAACAGAACTTGCTTGGTCAGCTACAGCTCCACGGCCCAAAGCAACAGCTTGGGAAGCGGTTGCTTTCGAACCGGCGCCAGCGCTGAGTGACATAACACCGCTCGCCTCTGCAGCAGAACCTACAGCGGTACTTTGCCCACCGCTGGCAGTCGCTTTACGACCCAATGCAGTATCGGCTCCGTTTAACGCCGCGGCTTCAGAACCCACAGCAGTTGAAACAGCACCGGTAGCAGAAGAAGCAGAACCCAGGCTCAATGCAGATTTACCGGTAGCTTTAGATTGATTACCGACGGCTGTTGCATTATCCGAATCAGCTTGAGTAGCCACACCAACTGCAATTGATTGATTACCAGAAGCCTGGGAATTAGTTCCCAAGGCTGTGGAGAGTTGACCGGTGGCTTTAGATTCGGAACCGGCTGCAAGGCTTTGTCCGCCGCTTGCGGTACTTTGACGGCCGACAGCAGTAGCAGTTGCCCCGGATGCATTAGCTTGCTCGCCTACTGCGGTTGCCGAAATAGCAGTTGCCTTTGCTTGTGCGCCGATAGCAATAGTAGATTCTTTAGTAGCGGAGGACTCAGAACCTACCGCAACACCGGCAGTGCCCGAAGCAATCGACCATGTACCGGCCGCAACTGAATAATTGCCCGTAGCGTTGGCATGTGACTCAACGTTACTGTTGGTGCTATACACGCTGAAATACTGCTCTGCTCCAGCCGCCATTGCTGCTGAAGGAACAGCAAATAGGGCAGCCAGGATTGCTGCTAATTCTTTACGATGGATAGCCCGCAATGAAGTAGAAGAAATATGCTTTGAATACATAATACTTTCCTTATTGTTGATAAATAATGCAATTTCAGATGCCAACCTCGTAACGATAATAAAACCACTTCATTATTTAAGTCTTGTAAGCTCATTCAACTTACTGACTGCCGGCAGGCGGTATCATCCGGTCTCGATAAAAGCAGCTACTATTTTTAAATGGATTAAAAAAACAGTAGCCGCATTCTTCCCTGTGATCCAGTGATTAAGTGATGGTTTTTATTTCTGCTCAAATTAGCAAAGAGCATCAAAACAATAAAGTAATTATTCTAATCATTAAAGTATACAAGATGATATTTTATTTCTTTACCATCTAATTAATATCTAAAAAATAAATTTAAATTCCAACAAAATCATTTTAATTGGAATTTAAATTTAAATAATAACCAGAATAATATATTTATTCCAGCATCATTAAAACGCAAACAAAAGTTTATGCCATAAAAATATGTATCATATAAGCAATTAATTATTTAATTTAATATAATGCATATTATTAATTTGGTATGTTAAAGATCTACATTACCGCTATCATCTTTAATAGAAAATCCGACAAAAATCCATATTTTCATATCAATCGTTTTTAAAATTCAGCATCTTCTGTTATTATCTTTAAAAATCAAACAACCAAGAAAGAGATAAAAATAGATGAAGCAGAAACTCGTCCACTTCTTCCAATCCGAGCCTGCAGCCGGTATTACGCTGATGGTAGCGGCATTACTGGGCATTATTGCTGCCAACTCTCCGGCTGCAGCAGCATATTTCGGTGTATTGGAAAGCTATGTGGCAGGCTTAAGCGTTTTACATTGGATTAATGATGCCGTAATGGCCGTATTCTTTTTGTATGTCGGTTTAGAAGTAAAGCGTGAGCTTTTACAAGGCGAGCTGGACAATAACAGCAAACGACTGTTGCCCGGCTTGGCGGCAATGGGTGGTTTGGCAGTACCCGCACTGATTTATTTGGCATTCAATGCAGGCAGCGGAGAAGCGGCAAACGGCTGGGCGATTCCCGCAGCTACGGATATTGCTTTTGCCTTGGGCGTATTGGCACTTTTAGGCAAGCGCGTACCGGTATCGTTGAAAATATTCCTAACAGCATTGGCCATCATGGATGATTTGGCAGCCATTGTGATCATCGCTCTGTTTTATACTGCCGATTTGTCGCTGATGTATTTAGGATTGGGAGCAGTAACGCTGGCCATACTGACAGCCTTGAACTTGAAAGGTGTTTTAAAAACCACTCCCTATCTGCTGCTGGGTGTTTTACTGTGGTTCTTTATTCTGAAATCAGGTATCCATGCGACTCTGGCGGGGGTATTGCTGGCCTTTACCATTCCACTGCGCGTACATGACAGTATTGAAGAAGCGCCATTACTGAAGTGGGAACACGGTTTACAAAATTGGGTATCTTTTTTAGTTGTACCGCTGTTTGGCTTTGCCAATGCAGGCGTATCATTTGCAGGCTTCAGTGCGTCGGTGCTAGTCGAACCTGTAGTGTTGGGTATTGCTTTGGGCCTTCTCGTCGGTAAGCAGTTGGGTATCTTCGGTACGGTTTGGCTGATGAACAAACTCGGTTGGGCCAAATTACCCGAAGGAGCGACCTGGATGCAGGTTTACGGCGTAGCATTGCTGTGCGGTATCGGTTTTACCATGAGTCTGTTTATCGGATTATTAGCTTTTGAAAGCCAACAATTGCAAGACTTCAGTAAAGTCGGTGTATTCTTGGGCTCAGCCCTGTCCGGCTTGCTCGGTTATATCGTACTGATGTGCTGCGGCAACAAACCGGCCAAATCATAAAGATTCAAACCTCATATAAAAAAACGCCGTCTGAAATATTTCAGACGGCATTTTTTATATCAAATACGATATAAGCGGTACATTTATGCGGCTTCCCAATAGTCGATATAAAGTTGTAATTCGATTTGGTTTCGCCATTCATTTGCTACCGGGCGGTATACAGTACGGATACGCTCGGGAATATCTTCGGTGCAACGCCAAAACATGGCTTCGAATTCGCAACCTTCTTTTTGCAACCACACCTTTTTATGATTTACACCCATCGGCTGCTGACGCACAACGGCAAATTCATCGGTAAAACTCGGAGGCGCAAAACCCTGTCCCCATACCTGCATCGATAGATGCTGTGCCTGCGCCAACGTAATTTCCGAAGCAGGCAAACTGCCGTCGGTAATAAAGGTTTGCGACAAATCGTCCTCGCTGAGCAACTCGCCCACCACTTTGTCAAATGCCGTCTGAAATGCAGCCACGTTTTCATAACGGATGCTCAAGCCCGCCGCCATGGCGTGTCCGCCGAACTTTAAAATCAAATCAGGGTAACGCTTGCTGACGATATCCAAAGCATCGCGCAGATGCAGTTTCGGAATCGAACGCCCCGATCCTCTCACCTCTCCGTTATCTGCTGGGGCGAACACAATTGTCGGACGGTAAAAACGGTCTTTCAAACGGCTTGCCACAATCCCGACTACACCTTGGTGAAAGTCATCACGATAGGCTACCAACGTGCTCTGCCCAGAAGGTAGGATTTCAGGAAAACCGTTTAACGCATCTTGCAGCATCGATTGCTCTATTTCACGGCGTTCCATATTCAAATCATTTAATTGTGCCGCCAACGCCGCCGCTGTTTCGCTATCTTCCGCCAACAAACAGGCAATACCTACCGACATATCATCCAATCTTCCGGCGGCATTGATACGCGGCCCTAAAGCAAAACCCATATCAAACGGCTGGGCTTTGCGCCAGTCACGCTTGGCAACCTCAAACAAAGCCCGCACACCCGGGCACATTTTTCCGGCGCGCATCCGCTTTAGCCCTTGCGATACCAAAATACGGTTATTGTGATCGAGCGGCACCACATCGGCCACCGTACCCAATGCCACCAAGTCCAGCAATTCGCCCAAATTAGGCTCTTTACCCGCCGCAAATACACCGCGGCTGCGTAATTCGACACGAAGCGCCATCAATACATAAAAAATCACCCCTACCCCTGCCAAACTCTTGCTGGCAAACGTACAGCCTCTCTGGTTGGGGTTCACGGTAATGCAATCGGGTACTGCCTCGGCCGGCAGATGGTGGTCGGTAACAATCACCGTCATTCCCAAAGCCTGCGCGCGGGCAACACCGGCACAGCTGGCAATACCGTTATCCACCGTCAATAATAATTGCGCGCCTTGCCGGGCTGCCAGTTCGGCAATTTCAGGCGTTAAACCGTAACCGTGTTCGAAACGGTTAGGCACCAAAAAGTCCACCACCGCCCCCATGCTTTGCAAGCCCTTGATACCGACAGCGCAAGCCGTTGCACCGTCGGCATCATAATCGGCCACGATCAGTATTTTTTCGCGCCTCAATATAACATCGGCCAAACGCTCTGCGGCAGCCGTACATTGGCTCAAACTCTGATAAGGCAGTAGGCCGCTGAGTTTATCGTGCAACTCATCGGGATGCACCACATCACGCGCTGCGCACAAACGCGCCATCAACGGATCGGCACCGGCATCAATTAATGTTTGGCACACGGCAGGGTTATAAGAACGGGTTTGGATTTTTACAGACATGAAATAAAAATAACTTTGAAACTGCGGATTTAAGCAATCCGCTATTGTAGCGCGAAACCGCATCAAATGCCTCAACGATAAAATGCCGTCTGAAAACGATTTCAGACGGCACAATATTCTCACAAATTAATCAACGGTGATATTTTTCAAATAAACCTTGATGCCTTAGTTTCCAACATTCAAGGCCACTTACTTCCATACCTCCAATTAATCCAAACGCCCCGAAAATATCTTTTTACGCTTCCAAAACGCCCAACCGGGTTTGGCCGCGACCGACAACACACCGCCATACACACCATCAGTAGCAATCTGCAAACTTTTCAGACGGCCTGTTTGCAAAGCCGCATAAGCCGGAGCAAAAAAACGTTGTTCCCACTCAAGCAATAAGTTTTGATAGGACCAAATATCACCCGTATCCCGCATAGCAGACAAGTCGTCCAAAAACAATACGCTATGAGAAGCAGCAACCGGTTGCTCATCTAAATATGCAAACCACGCCTGCAAATCATACGGCGCATCCAAACGCTGCCCCGGATAAAATTGCGCCCACATACTGTCGCTTCCCAACAGCGGATAGTCAAGCGGCAGCGCGCCTGCAAGATCCTGCCACAGCCACACTCCGTTTATCGCCGGTAATCCTTCTCTGGCACGCACATTATTGAGTGCATGGTTATGCAACAACATTTGCATTTCCGTTTGCATTTGCAACCATTGGGCCGCATCCTTGCCCTCTGCCCGTACCGTGCCGTCATTCTGCCCCAAAGCATCCGGAAGCGGAGCCACACACCAATCCGGCTCTTGCGGTAAAGTTAACAACCACCAATCCGGTCTCAATGCGTAAAAACACCAGCCGTCTGCCTGATAAAACGCATTCAAATCCGCAATTAATTCTGCCGATTCTACCTCGCTAATGCCGACAGCCCCGCCTCCCAACATATCCATGTGATGCATACCCATCTGCTGCCATACCGGTGAAGCAAACACCGCAGCTTGCCCGACATCCAATCCGAGCGACTGTTTGGCAGCCGCCAGCAAACTGCCCCGCCACAAATATTTCGCATAAAATTCAGACGGCAAAGCCGAATGTGCGGTAAATTTGCCAAAACGCAACAAACTGTTTAAAGCAGGCAAATCCAAACCACCCGCATTTTCCAAACCATCCCGGCACAAAGCAGGCAGAGCAAGCGTCAGATGCATCACATATCCACCGTTGGTAAACAAAGCAGTTATTTTACGCGCATTCCCGCAAACCACCTATGCAAAAACCGCTGAACCGCTTGCGGTTTTGAAGGTCGAATTTAACGGATCCGGCTTCATTGAGGAGCTGTTCCGATACAGCCTTAAGCTTTTATGGTAAACTGTTTACTCATGTAAAAAACAGAAAACTGCTGTGTAAATCAAGGCAATAGCCACCATAATAGCAGTCTCCGCCCATTTATCGGGCTGCTTCTGCCGTTTGAAACATACGGCACCGATTCCGCTTGGCAGCACCTCTCAAATCGTGCTGCCGCATAACCAACCGACCCGCACCCGCCGCCCGTATTGCTGCTGCCTGCGCGTCGGCCCAATATGGAAGTAGAGTTTAGTGACCAAACAAACGATTAATCTTTTAGGCCGCTTTTGGCATAACAAACCAATACGCTGGTCGCTGCTAGGCATCTTGCTACCCGTATCCGGCATCATGACAGCCTACGCTGTAACCGAGCCGTTGCCCCGACCCAACCTTTACCAAGCTGAACGTGTAGTGGAAGAACTTCCGGCTGTTTTCGTCGATGCCGGAACCTATCAGGGCAGTTATTGGACGGAAGAAGCCGTCCGCCCCGGAGATACGCTCACCGAAGTATTGAACCGCCTCAACGTACCCGCCGCCAGCATCAAACAAGTATTGGCCAAAAGCCCTGTCGACACCAAACTCAAGCAGCTGCGTGCAGGCCAAACCATTAGTGTGCGTTTGGACTCTACCGGCGACGTTACCGATATCCAGTTTTTCAATGACGACGATAACGGCGAGCGCAACCTCGTCGCCATCGAAAAAGTAAACGGCAAATGGCAGGCATCCGCTTCGGAACTACCGATGGAAAGCATGCCCTCACTGCGTTCGGTGATTGTCCGTACTTCTGCACGCGGAGCGATGGCACAAGTCGGCATACCGGTGGAGGTGCGCGAATCTTTAAGCGAGATTTTCGCTGATCTTTTTGATCTGAACACGCTCAAAAGCGGCGATACCATCCGCTTGCTTTACAACAGCCTTTATTTCCGCGGCCAAGAGATGGCTACCGGCGATATTTTGGCTGCCGAAATCGTGAAAGACGGTAAAACCTATCAGGCTTATTATTTCGGTCAAGAAGATGACCAAGGCGGCAGTTACTACGACCAAAATGGTAAGGCGCTGCAGCAAAAAGAAAACTTCAGTGTACAGCCCGTAGCCTACAGCCGCATCTCCTCACCTTACGGCGTTCGCTTCCATCCCGTATTACGCACCGTCAGAATGCATACCGGTATTGATTATGCCGCTCCAATCGGAACACCCATTAAGGCTCCGGCAGACGGCACATTAACCTTCAAGGGCTGGCAGGGCGGTTACGGAAATACTGTTGTTTTGCGCCATAGCAACGGCGTGGAAACCCTCTATGCCCACATGAGCGCATTTTCTACTGCCAGCGGCAAAGTACGCGCCGGCGAAATCATCGGTTATGTCGGCAGCACCGGTCGTTCCACCGGCCCTCATCTACACTATGAAGCCCGAATCAACGGCCAACCGGTCAACCCAACCACTGTTGCCCTACCGACACCGAAGCTCGATCAAATCAATATGGCAGCCTTCCGCAAACAACAACAGCAAGCCAGCAATACCTTGGCAGCCGTACGCAACCTTCCGGTAACCGTTGCCCAAGTAGATTAATACCTTTGTATCGGCATGCCTAAAAAGTTTCAGACGGCTATTTATATAAATAGCCGTCTGAAACTTTTTAATTTGGCAAATATACTTATTCTCCCTTAATAGCAATTTATTATTTAAAACATTTGGTGTTTTAAACCACAACCAATTTCCCTCTTACCATCATAAAAATGCCGTCTGAAAATTTCAAACGGCATTTATTTAGATGAAACTATCATCTACCTCCGCTATGCTTGTCCCAGAAAAACAAACCTCATAGCCTATATTTAGTAGTAAACCATACACAATAAAAAATCAGGCCGGGCAATATACTCGACCTGATTTTGCAAAGTTTCACCAAGACTACTTCGCCAATTCCCGATCGATTTCCTCATACAACTTGGCAAAATCAGGCTCGCCGACAAAAGTCTTCAAAACCTCGCCCCGCTTGTTGACAAACACAGAAGTAGGATAAACCTGAGTACCGAAAGCTTTACCTACGCTACCGTCCTCATCGTACATCACTTGAAATGGTAATGCGCGGCTTGCAGCATAATTTTTAACGCTATCTAAAGGGTCAAACGGTTGGGAAATAGCCAAAATCTGAAAATCTTTACCCGCATAATCCTGCGCGGTTTTCACCAGTTTGGGCATTTCGCTGACACAGCCCGGGCAGGAAGGATACCAAAAATTGATTAATGTTACCTTACCCTGCAAATCGGCATTGCTTATCGTTTTTCCTTCTAAACTTTGCAATGAAAAAGTGGGGGCCGGATGGTTTTTCGGCCATAATACAACGGCTAATAAAGCAGCTACGATGAGCGCCACAAGGGGAAACAATACTTTTTTCATACAGGTGGTTGGTTATCAGTTAGTTTTTGCAATGCTTGGAATAAATTTTCGTTCATATCGGTTGCCCGGCCGGTTTCGCTACTCACCGGAACCAAAGTCAGCTCTGCTTCGACTACGTTTTTGCCGCTGTCTGTCAGTACAATATTTTGCTGCAACAATACTTGGCGCGGTTCCAAGCCGATAATGCGACTTTCTACCCGCAACTCGTCACCAGCCGTTGACGGGCGGCGGTAACGGATATCCACGCGCGCCACCACCATCATTTCACCCTGTAAAAGCGGCAGCAGGTTGTGTTGCTCGAAATATGCCCAACGGGCTTCTTCTAGAAATTCCAGATAGCGGGCATTATTTACATGGCCGTAACCGTCCATATGATAGCCGCGCACTCGGATAATGGTTTCTTTGCTCATAAAATTATCAATTCAGGGTAAAGGCTTGGAAGGTTTCACGCTCCAAAGGCTCGGTCGACAAATCGGTAATAATAGTCGAGAGCTGGATATCAAACCATTCATTGAAAATATCGGGATGCAAATCCGGCCACTCGCTTTCGTCTTCGCACCAATCTGCCAATTCGGCAGCAAAAATTTCCTCGAACCGGCCTTCGATTTCCGCCCATACTTCTTCTGCCGTATCACAGGGATTCACCAAATAAGCATTGGCATCTGCCTGCAATGTTTCCAACGACATATCTGAAAGGTCGATATCCGGCAAAGATTGCAGCCAGTTCCAAAACGGTTCTAGCGGCATCAGCAAAAACATGCTGCGGTTAACTTCATACATAATCGTCTCCTTCAGGCAGAACGGGTTGTTCACGGATAAGATAATAATGCGAAAACAGCGGCGCGTCATCTGTTTGCACAATTCACTTTCAAATAAATATCTGTCATTAGTCCCTACCATAAAAATATGCCGTCTGAAAAATGTTCAGACGGCATATTTTGTAAGCGGTAAAAACATCGGCCGTAAAGCGATTTATCAAAAATCTTGTTAAAAAGCCAAACGCCCGTCGGTTTGCCAAACGGTAATGATGCCGTTTCGCTCAGTACCATCGTACAGAGGCAGGCCATCATTCAAACTACTTTCGTACCACGTTTTCGGTTCGGGTTCTGAGTTTTTTTCAGTAGCCGGAACCGGTTCGCCTTTGGGTAAATCCGATTCGGGCAAAGCAGCGGATTCGGGATTGTCTACCAACTCATCTATATCGATATTATCCTCTTCGTTTTGCGGTAACGGCACACCCAGCTGTTGGGCACGCATCCGCATATACAGATCGCGTGTATAGCTGTACTTATCAATGGCGGCTTCATCCAAACTATCGGTTAAGTCCAAAATCCGCTCACGGGTATTCACGGCATTAAGTGCGACGGCACCCCAGCGAGCTGCATTGGTATCGAATACAGCGGTTTGAGGAGAATAAACACCAACCACGGTGGAACCAAGGCTGTCGCGTACAGTTGAAGGCCCCATCAACGGATAAACGAAGTAATTGCTTTTTTTCCACCCCCAAGAGGCAAATGTGTCGCCCAAGGTATTTTTATTGTTGGGTATTTCTCCCGCATCGGCAATATTGATCAAACCGCCCAAACCAAAGGTCGTATTAATACCCACACGCACCAAATCTTCACTTGCCCGCTTGATATCAAGCCTCAACACATTGCTGCCAAAGCTGACGACATCTCGCAAATTATCAAAAAAATTGGTTACGCCCATCCGAACAGGCTTCGGCGTAACGGTTCGGTAACCGCGGGCTACAGGAGCGAGTACGTAATGATCGGCCGTATCATTAACTTTAAACATGAAACGGTTGTAGCTTTCATACGGATCATTAGGATTGCTTTGGGCCAGCGCGGGCTGAGCTGCGGCTAGAGCCAACACGGCCAAAGCGGTTGAGGTGGATTTTTTCATGCGTGAACCTGCTCTTGGATTTCGTAAAGTTCGGACAATGCTTGTACCGAAGCAGGAAGGTTATGGAAAACAAGGTTACGGTTTTGGCGCAAAGCTGCAACCAAAAGCGACAGACAGGCAGAATCGGCCTTTTCCACTTTGCCCAAGTCGATGCCGGCAAGGCCGCTTTGGCGGCATTGCTGCTCAAAGCGGCCGAATGCGGCTTGATCAACAGTTTTTACCGTGATATCACCGCTTAACCGGATAATGTTGTCGTGCAATTCGCTTTTCATGCTTAGCGGCTGCCGTTTTTGGCACGCAACTCTGCAATCAAGCCGTCGATACCTTTATTTTTAATTGTTTCACCGAATTGGTTGCGGTATACGGTTACCAAACTGGCACCTTCTACCGCCACATTATATACGCGGTAACGGTTGCCGCTTTGATAAGTGGTGAAATCCATATTTACAGGTTTACCGCCGCCCGCTGCAACGATTTCGGCGCGGACGATAACTTCTTTACCGCCGCGGTTAACAACCGGATTATCTTTGATGGTAACTTTTGAGTTTTTGAACTTCAGCATAGTGCCTGAATAGGTACGGATCAGCAAAGTTTGAAACTCGCGGGTCAACGCCTGTTTTTGGGCATCGCTGGCCTGACGCCAAGGATTACCGACTGCCAATGCCGTCATGCGTTGGAAATCAAAGTAAGGCATTGCATAGTTTTCGGCCTGTTTGCGGATACTGGCATCGTTACTGCCATTGGCATTTTTCAAAATGCTCAATACTTCGGTAGCGTTATTACGCACTTGGCTGACAGCCTGCTGAGGTGTCGCAAACGCCATACTGATACTCAATACGCCGATACCCAAGGCGCTCATAATTGCAGATTTTTTCATTTTTATTCCTTCTCGTTTAGTGTGTGAACGGCTTATTCGGCCGCACCGTTTGTTGTATCGGTTTCAGACGGCTTGGCATTTTTTTCGGTAAAGCTGGTCATGAATTTACCGATCAGATTTTCCAACACCATTGCCGAACTGGTCATGCTGATAGTATCTCCATCGGCCAAGTTTTCGGGATCACCACCCTGCAGCAAACCGATATATTGTTCGCCCAAAAGTCCGGAAGTCAGAATTTGGGCCGACACATCGGTGCTGAACGGATATTTCTTGTCTAAATTCAGGCTAACTTTGGCTTGATAAGTTTGAGGATCCAGCTCAATACTGCCGACCCGGCCGACCAATACACCCGCTGCTTTTACCGGCGCTTTTACTTTCAAACCGCCGATATCGGTAAATTCGGCATAAACCGTATAAGTCTGCCCCGAACCGGCAACCGCACTACCGCCGGCTACGCGAAACGATAAAAAGCCGACCGCGGCTACGCCCAGCAATACAAACAAACCCACCCAAAATTCCAAAACACTTTTCTTCATGGTTTTACTCGGTAAACATCAATGCCGTTAAAATAAAATCGATTGCCAACACAGTCAGCGCGGAAGAAACCACGGTACGGGTGCTGGCCCGTAGGATACCTTCGGAAGTCGGTACACAGTGAAAACCCTGATAAACGGCAATTAAAGTAACCGCAATACCGAAACACACCGATTTGATCAGGCCGTTGAGTACATCGTAGCCGAAGCTGATATTGTTCTGCATTTGAGTCCAGAAAATACCGCTGTCCAAGCCTAACCACTGCACTCCGACCAAATAAGCACCGTAAATGCCGGCCACATTAAATACCGAGGCTAACAAAGGCATGGAAACCACACCTGCCCAAAAGCGCGGTACAACCACCCGTGAAACCGGATTTACAGCCATCACATTCATAGCCTCGAGTTGTTCGGTGGTTTTCATCAAGCCGATTTCACTCGTCATCGCCCCACCCGCGCTACTGGCAAATAAAATCGCCGCCAATACCGGCCCCAGTTCACGCAATAAGCTGGCGGCTACCATATAGCCTAAAATATCGGCGGATTTGAACTTGGCCAGCTGGGTATAGCCCTGCAAACCCAATACCATGCCGACAAACAAGCCCGATACGGCGATAATCAATACGGACAAAACGCCGGCAAAATACATTTGGCGGACCGAGAGGCGGAACCGGGTCAATACGGTGCCGGATTTCGCCAAAATCTGCAGAAGAAACAAACAAACACTGCCTAATTCCTGAATAAAACCGAGGCTGCGTTGTCCGATGGTTTGGATAAAATTCATATTTTGCTTAAATTAGGATTGTTGCTGTTCAAACGGCCTTCTAAAAATTTATGCACATTCAAAAATGAGGCCGCCTGAAGTTTTATTGTGTTCCGAACAAGTCTTGCTGCAGCGTGGTTTCTGCAGGGTAGCGGAAAGCCACTGGCCCGTTGGGCAAACCTCCGACAAACTGGTTAACCCATGGCGAATCCAACTCGCGCATTTCTTCAGGGCTGCCGGAAAACACCACTTCTCCGTGTGCCAGAAAAATCACTTGGTTCACGATTTTCAGCGATTGCTCGATATCATGCGTAACCATAACGCTGGTAGAGCGCAAAGCTTTGTTGATTCGGCTGATCAAATGGGCGATAACGCCTAGAGAAATCGGATCCAAACCGGTAAACGGTTCGTCATACAGCATAATTTCGGGATCAAGGGCAATCGTGCGCGCCAAGGCCACACGGCGCGCCATACCGCCCGAAAGCTCCGAGGGCATTAATTTTTCCACCCCGCGCAAACCGACGGCATTGAGCTTCAACACAACCAAATCACGGATAACGGGTTCCGGCAGCTTAGTAAGCTCGCGCATCGGAAATGCCACGTTATCAAACACTGATAAATCGGTAAATAAAGCGCCATGCTGAAACAACACGCCCATACGGCGGCGGTGCTCGTACAATTCTGCCGGGTTCAGACGCGCCAAATCTTTACCTTCCACCAACACCCTGCCGCGCTGCGGATGCAGTTGGCCGGTAATCAGCCGCATCAGAGTGGTTTTACCGCTGCCCGATCCGCCCATAATAGCGGCAAAATTACCCTGTTCAATGCTGAAATTGACATTGTTTAGGATAGTTCGGCTGCCGTAGCCGAAGGCAACATCAGACATTTCGATGAAAGGTGTACTCATCTTCAAATCATCAACAAGATATTAAAGAAATTGCAATCAAGCCCAGGTAATACAACCAGGCCGGCGAAACAACCATTGCCGCCACGTTGGAATGGCTCTCACTGCATAAAGATTGTATTTTAATAATATTCTGCAAAACAGGCCAATTTTCAGACGGCGTTTTAACTTAAAAATACGATCATGTATGTAAATAGGCGTGCTTTTGTACCGAGAATACGACAAATCCTGAGGCAAACTGATACCTTCACCAATCACTGTCTTTATTTATTAACTTTCCAACTGTCAAACAAAGAATGCCGTCTGAAAAGCTTCAGACGGCATTCTCAAAATATTAATTCCGGCTTCAGGGATTTCAACCGAACAAACCTACCAACTGTAATAAAAACAATACGGCAAAACCCACCAGGTAAAACAAACCCAACCAAGATAGCGTCATCAGGGAAAAGCTGATTTTATGTGCCGAATCTCGAGCCAACATTAAATTCAACCAAGCGAAAACAGGGGTCGTCAAAAATGCGGTGATCATGGCAAACTTAAGCATGGGAGCCAACGCGCCTTTGAAGAACAGGATGACCACCATACCCGCCACACAACCGAGTATCGTCCAAATTTTCAGCGAACGGGTGCTAAACTGCTTGCTTCCCGCCAGCAGGCGCACTGCTTCGGTATTTGCGCGCGAATAGCCGTCTACCGCAGTAATCGTTGTGCCGAACATGCAGGCAAAAGCGATAAACACCACCAGCCAACGCGACCATTCACCGATAGTAGCGGCATACATATCCACCAGTTGGCTGATATAAGCGGGCCCTGCCATTTTGACTTCTTGGCCCGAACCAAACTGTACCAGCGCGCCCAATGCCAAAAAAATCACCGCCAAAATTGCCGAACCAATATAGCCTACATTAAAGTCAAACAAGCCGTCGCGGTAAGATACATGATCAAGCTTGCGTTTAACCACTACCCACAGTGAGTTAATGGCAGAAAATTCGATCGGTGCGGGCATCCAACCCATCAAAGCAATCATAAAACCTAATGAGGCAAGATTCCACGGCGAAGGGGCGACAAAATCGGGGGCAGCCGGCACGTTGCCGCTTTTCGCTGCCGCTACAATCACTGCCGTTACCGTGGCTGCCGTCAACGAAACCATCACAATCTTAGACAAACCGTCCAAAGCTCTATATTTTCCTGTCAGCAGTAACAGTAAAGTTACACCCAATACAATGCCGGCAAGCAAATTCATAGAGATACCGGGAACGGCAAGGCTGAGAATAACCGCCGTAATCAAACCCACTCCGGCGATATTCACCACGGTAGCAAATAAATTGAGTATCAGAAACAGCCACAAATAAAGGGGGTTTTTCTCTTTATAGCCTTCCAAAAGACTTTTCCCCGTGTCTAGCGTATAGTGCGCGCCGAAGTGGAAAAACGGGTATTTAAACAAGTTGACCAAAATAATAATCACCGCCAACTGCCAACCGTATATCGCACCCGCTTGGGTAGAGGCAATAATATGTGAACCACCGACGGCAGCAGAGGCCATCAGAATACCGGGGCCGATAGCCCGCATTTTAGAGTGCCATGTAGACACGGATTCAGAAGAGTTGATAACAGACATAAACCGCCTTCCATTCTTATTTTGACAGAGTGTCTGATAATATCGGATTATTTTTTAATTTTCTACAAAATTAGACATTTTATACATATTTTGTAACATTTTTGTCTAAAAAGGCCGTCTGAAAATTTCAGACGGCCTTTTTTAGTCTAATTTACCAATATCAAATCATCTGCAAATCATATGTAGCAAACTACCAGTTAACACGAATCGCCCGTTCACCCAAAAGCTGCTGCAAAGCATCAAACAAAGCGATATCAGGCTTAACCAGCCATTGCGGAGAAGTATGTAACTCACCGCTGGCGGCATCATTACTATAACTGAAATACAACGGTATCGAGCCTGAACCGCTAGCCCGATAGCCGCCGAGCAAATCTGCCAATTTGGGAATATCATGCTCAGGCCGCAAGCTCAAACTGAGGCTGCGGGCGTATTTTTCACGGGCAGCCTGCAAAGTCATCACATTATTGGCCATGATCCGCAACGCATCACCTCCGCTGTAATCATCACGGCTTACTTTACATTCCATAATCAATACTTGGTCGGCTTTCAGACGGCCTGAATATTCTTCCAACACCTGCCCGCTTACCAATACCTCCACTTGTCCGCTTTGATCTTCCAAAGTGGCAAAGGCAATTTTGCCCCGTTTGCCCATCATGGTACGCACAGCAGTAACAAAACCGGCCACACGCACATGATCTTGCGGTTTCAGCTTATTCAGTCGAACCGGAGCAAACTGCCGTACCTCTTGGGCAAACGGGCCGAACGGATGGCCGGAAAAATAAAAGCCCAACACTTGTTTTTCTTCGGCCAGTTTTTCCGATTCGCTCCACTCGGGCGCATCCTCAAGCTGCAATGGTTCGATGACATCGTCCATCATGTCGAAAAGTCCGCCCTGATTGGCATTGGCGGCCTGTTGTTCGGCATTGTGGATAGCCAAATCGATATTGGCGATTAATTTGGCGCGGTTAGGATCAATGCTGTCGAAGGCACCCGCACGGATAAGTGATTCGATGGTGCGTTTGTTGATATGTGTTTTACCTACACGTTCGCAAAAGTCCAATAATCCGGTAAAGCGTCCGCCGCTCTCGCGCGCTGCAACAATCGCCTCCACCGCTCCTTCACCCGTACCTTTGACCGCACCGAGTGCATAACGGATTTGGCGTTGGTTGTTGGGTGTAAAACGGTAAAACGATTCATTGATATCAGGCGGTAGAAACTCTATGCCGTTGGCGCGGGCATCATCGTAAAACAGCTTGAGCTGGTCGGTATTGTCCAACTCGCTCGACATGGTAGCCGCCATGAATTCGGCGGGATAATGGGCTTTAAGCCAAGCCGTCTGATACGCCACCAAAGAATAAGCCGCCGCGTGTGATTTGTTAAAGCCGTAGCCGGCGAATTTTTCCATATAGTCGAAAATTTCATCGGCTTTGGCTTGGCTGATACCTTTTTCCGCAGCACCGGCTACAAAAGTAGCGCGCTGTTTCACCATTTCTTCGACTTTTTTCTTACCCATCGCGCGGCGCAGCAAATCGGCACCACCCAAAGTATACCCACCGCATACCTGGGCTGCCTGCATTACCTGCTCTTGATAAACCATAATGCCGTAAGTCGGTTCCAGCACTTCGCTCAGCAAGGGGTGCAGGTATTCGAATTTCGCACCGTGCATCCTGTCGATAAAGTCGGGAATCAGATCCATCGGTCCCGGGCGGTAAAGCGATACAAAGGCGATAATCTCTTCAAACTTGGTCGGCTTGGCCTTTTGCAGCATTTTTTTCATGCCGGTCGATTCAAACTGGAAAACCGCCGTGGTATTTGCCGTGGAAAAGATTTTATATGTGGCCGAATCATCCAGCGGAATATGGCTGACATCAACCTTTTGCCCGCAGGTTTCGGCAATAAAGTTTTGCGCCATTTCGATGATGGTCAGGTTACGCAGACCCAAAAAGTCGAACTTCACCAAGCCGACATCTTCCACATCCCCTTTGTCGTACATCGACACGGGCGAGGCCGATTCGTCTGCCTGATAAACAGGGCTGAAATCTGAGATTTTTCCGGGTGCGATCAACACACCGCCGGCATGCATACCCAAACCGCGGGTCAAATCTTCCAAGCGTTTGGCCAAATCGATCAGTTGCCCGGCGTCTTCATTTTCAATCAACTGGCCGATTTCCGGCTCAAGTTCCATCGCCTTTTCCAAACTAACGGGACGGTTGGCCTCAAGCGGAATCAGTTTGGAAAGTTTATCGCACAGGCCGAAAGGCAGCTCCAACACACGGCCGACGTCTCGTATTACGGCTTTAGACGACATCGTACCGAAAGTAACAATTTGGCTGACCGCATCGGCACCGTATTTTTCACGCACATATTCGATAACCCGCCCGCGGTTGCTTTGGCAGAAATCGACGTCGAAGTCGGGCATGGAAACCCGCTCCGGATTAAGAAAACGCTCGAACAGCAATGCGTATTTCAACGGATCAAGATCGGTAATTTTCAGGGCATACGCCACTAGCGAACCTGCTCCCGAACCGCGCCCCGGTCCTACCGGACAGCCGTTTTCTTTCGCCCAGTTGATGAAGTCTTGTACGATTAGGAAATAGCCCGGAAAACCCATCTGGATGATGATTTGCAACTCAAAATCCAAACGCTCCTGATACTCGGGCATTTTGGCGGCACGCTCGGCTTCATCGGGATACAACACCGCCATCCGCTCGCGCAAACCTTCATTGGAAAGCAGCGTCAGATAGTCATCTAACGACATACCGTCTGGCGTGGGAAATTGCGGCAAAAAGTTTTTACCTAATGTAATGTGGATGTTGCAGCGTTTGGCAATCTCAACCGAATTTTGCAAGGCTTCAGGTAAGTCGGCAAAACGCTCGGCCATCGTTTCCGGCGAAACAAAATATTGCCCGGGTACGAACTCTTTCGGGCGTTTTTTATCGGCCAGCACCCAACCGCCGGCAATACATACCCGTGCCTCATGAGCTTCAAAATCATCTGCCTCGAGAAATTGGGTGGGGTGAGTGGCGACTACCGGCAAATCAAGTTCCGCGGCAATTTCCAAGCTGCCCGCTACCGATGTTTCCCATTGCGGACGTTCGGGCAGACGCTGAAGCTCAAGGTAAAAAGCATCCGGAAACCACGCGGCATACTTTTTGGCGGCCGCTTTGGCATTGGCTTCATGACCGTTCATCAGATTGATGCCTACTTCGCCATAGTGCGCGCCCGACAAACAAATCAAGCCGCTGTTGTCTCCCTCAGCCAACCACTGCTGGCGCAGCTCCGTATGATCGACATTGCGGTCTTTACCCACATAGGCCGCAGTCAGCAGCTCGCTCAAGCGCAGATAACCCGCATCGTTTTTCACCACCAACATGGCTCGGAAAGGCTTATCCGGCGCATCTGGGTTTTCAATCCAAACATCAGCCGCCGCAATCGGCTTAATGCCCGCTCCGCGGCAGGCTTTATAGAATTTCACCAACCCGAAAAAATTCATCAGATCACTGATACCCAACGCGGGCAAGCCGTATTCTGCCGCTTTTTTGACGGCTTGTTTGATACGTACCGTACCGTCGGTAATAGAAAACTCGGTATGCAGGCGCAGGGGAATGTAAACAGGATCAGTCATAACGGTAAATCGGGTTGTGTCTTTCTCAAAAGCGTATTGTAACGCGTTTTATCTATCCCTGAGCGGCATAAGCAAAGATAAGCGCAGCCGGCACTTAACGACCGGTTAAAAAAGAAGTTACCGCCACTAAAAAAGCACACCGTACAAAATAATATGCCGTCTGAAGTTTTCAGACGGCATATTCGGTATGTTTATAACCGCAGAAACAAATACGGCAAACAAAGCATGTTCAATTGTTCTTAAAAAGATCGCCGGTTAGCGTACGGGCTGCATAACGACCATATGGCGGTCGGCGTTGAGCAGGGGAACATTCAATTTCTCTACTTTCACCACTTCGACGCTTTCGGGTACATGTGCCAACTCTTCATAAGGGTAAACGCCTTTCATGGCCGCCCAGTAGCCCTTCTCGTTCAAAAGATGCTTGGTCAATGAAATGAAATCGGCCAACTCTGCAAAAGCACGGCTGGTTACCACATCGACTTTTTTATCATGCATGGCCTCTACGCGGCCGCTGGCTACGGTTACATTGCTCAAACCCAATTCAATCACGGCTTGTTGCAGAAAAGTGGTTTTTTTAGTGTTGGAATCCAACAGGGTAATCTGCAAATCCGGGCGGCAAATGGCCGTCGGGATACCGGGCATACCGCCGCCTGAGCCGACATCCATCAAAGTTTCGGCTTTTTCCACATACGGCAGCAGCGTGAGGCTGTCGAGAATGTGGTGGCTGATCATGGTGTTTTCATCACGCAGTGCGGTGAGGTTGTAGGTTTTATTCCATTTTTTCAAAAGTGCGACATATTCAAGCAGCAACAATTGCTGGGCAGTCGTGAGGTTCAACCCCATTTCCTGCAAGCCTTGTTGTAATTTTTGTTTATTGTCCATGGTTTATCCTTATTCTTATTCCTGATGGGCGGGTAAAATCATGTACTCCGCCTCTACTTAAAAATCAGCTATATTTACATTTGGATATTATGTTAACGGAAAACACGCCTGTACGGGTGTGAATTGTTTGATAGGCCGTCTGAAATCATATTCATAAACTAAAAAGCAGCCGTTTAACGGCTGCTTTTTAACAATCGGGCATTTTCAAACGGCGTTTTGCGAATGTTGCGCCATTGCCAAAGCCGTATCAACCGCAACAATCAGACTGCCCGAATCAGCTTTACCGCTACCGGCCAAAGTGAGAGCGGTTCCGTGGTCGACAGAGGTTCTCACAAAAGGCAAGCCTAAGGTAATGTTGACACCTTTGCCGAAGCTGGCATATTTCAACACCGGCAAGCCTTGATCGTGATACATCGCCAACACGGCATCGGCACCTTTCAGCATAAACGGTTGGAACAAGGTATCGGCAGGATACGGCCCGTGAATATCCATACCCTCTGCACGCAGATTTTCGATCGCCGGCGTAATGACTTCGATTTCCTCCATGCCCAAATGTCCGCCTTCTCCTGCATGAGGATTAAGACCGGTTACCAAAATATTCGGTCGGACAATACCGAATTTACGGCGTAATTCTTGAACGAGAATACGTGCAACCGATTCTACCAAGGGGCGGTCGATTGCGGCGGAAACATCTTTCAAAGGCAGATGAGTCGTTACCAAAGCCACGCGTAATCCACCGCCCGCAAGCATCATGGCGACTTGGCCTGTTCCGCTTTTTTCGGCCAAGTATTCGGTATGACCGCTAAACGGCACGCCTGCATCATTGATAATGCCTTTGTGCAGCGGCGCGGTAACCATAGCGGCAAATTCGCCGGCTTCGATGCCTTCATAAGCACGGTCAAGCAATTGCAGCACATAAGCGGCATTGGCGGTATTAAGCTGCCCGGCTTCGCAAGGCGCGGCCAAGGGAACATGCAATACTTCCAACTCATCTTGTGCAGGTGTGTAGTCCGGACGGTATTCGATAATCTGTACATCCTTGCCCAGTGCTTGCGCCCGGGCTTTCAGCAATTGGATATCGCCCAATACCACGCAACGGCAGGGTAACTCGGCAGCAGGTAAATCCAAGCAGATATCCGGACCAATACCGGCCGGCTCTCCGCTGGTAACGGCCAAAACGGGAAATGCGCTCATGAAGATGTTCTCGCTCTATTGTGTGCGGCCATTATACCAAAGCGCCGCCAAAGCGGCAGTGGAATCTGTAACCGAATGTAGTCATGATATCGTTACCGCCTTTTCCCCCATAAAAACATGCCGTCTGAAAAATTTCAGACGGCATGTTTTACTTGGACGAGGATTTAAACCACAACCGGTGCAACAGCTTTCAGATAGTTTAAAGCGACAAATTGTTTGTCCGAATCCACTTCGGCAACCGCCAGCTTCATTTGCGATTTAGGCAACGTGTCAAAAGGAATACCTGTGGCACGGGCTACCATCGGCAATCCCTCGATACGCACCAAGTCATCTTTCAACAAAGTTGCCGTTAGCTCTTTAAGATTCTGCTGTTCCAAATACACCAAACTCCAGTAGCTTTCCATCTGACGTTGGAAATCAGCATAAGCAGCATAGGCGGTATCGAAGTCGCGCAAAGCGGCAAAAAGCTCTGCATCATTATTACGGAAAAGCGGTTCGGTTTCAGGCAGAATCAAGCTGATCAGCTGCTTTTGATTGATATAGTCGGCGGCACGGCGCAAGGGAGAGGTAAACCAGCCGTAATGCTGTACGCCCATTCCGATATGCGGTTCAGATTGGGTACTCATGCGTACTTTGCCCGCAGGCTGTACGCGGAATAATCCGGGCAATCCGGCACTATCCAGCATCTGCGCCCACGTGCTGTTGGCCAAAATCATCATTTCGCTCACCAAAGTATCAATCGGCGAACCGCGCTCGCGGCGGCTTACTGATACCGTGCCGTCGTCTGCCAAATCAATGCTGTAATCGTATTGCGGAGCACGGTTGGGATCGTATTTTCCGCGCGCTTTCTGAAGGGCGACGGCAAATTGATACAACCAGATCAAATCGTTGTGGTGGGCAAACGCAGGAGAACTGCCGGCCTCTAAGCCGTTTTGAGCGTTGAAATGAGGCTCGATGGCTTGGATACGCAAGTTTTCGGCAATATAAACGGCTTCGATTCTACATTCGGGCTCGCTCAGATTAAATTCGGCATCCACATCAAAATAAATGCTGACGGCCGGGCGGTGCGCGCCGGCATCCAGGCTGAAGGCGGTAATCCAGTTTTCGGGCAACATCGTGATTTTGTCGCCCGGGAAATAAACCGTACTCAAACGGTTTAAAATGGTTTTTTCCATTTCACTGCCGCGCGCTACTGCCAAACCGGGAGCGGCAATATGTATGCCTACCCTTTTTCCGCCGTTGCCTAAATCGGTAAGGCTGATTGCGTCGTCTATTTCAGTCGTGCTCTCATCATCAATGGAAAAGGCGGCAACGTCTGCTTGCGGAAGTTCTGCAAGCGGCGGAACAGGAATATCGGCAAAGCCTGTACCACGTAGAAAATATTTCATTTCAAAGCCGTCGCGCAAATATTGCGGTATTGAGGCAACTCCGCCGTTACGGCGTGCCAATGCCAGCGGAGAAAGTTTGAGATTATCAGCTGCCTTGGCAAAGGCTTTGTAAGTAAGTGCCTGCTTGTCGGGCGCATGGAGAATCGTGCGTAAGTCGGCAGCTATTTCATCGGGCAAACCGCCTTGCTGTAATGTTTCTACCCAAGCTTCTACCTGTGCTTCCTGCTGCTTTTTGCGTTCGATGGCGGCCAATGCCTGCTTGAGGGTTTCTTCCGGTGCGGCTTTGAAAACACCTTTGGCCTTTTTGTAGAAATACATGGGCGCCGCATAAAGAGCGATAAGCGTAGCGGCCAAGTCGATTTTACCGGGCCGGCGGCCAAAATATTCGGTAGCGATCTCTTCGGCGGAAAACTCTTCTTCGCCGCATACTTCCCAGAGTAAATCCGTATCGATTTCGACCGCTTCGGCTTGGGCTTTATCCAAAAAATCGGCCATAGGCGTATCAAATTCGACAAATACGTTGTTTGCCTTAACTTTGGTACGTTTGCCGTGCTGTGTATCTACTTGATAGGTCGAGTCGTTTTTTTGTACGATGGCGGCCACTTTGAATTGGCCGGATTCTTCATAGAAAATATTCATAAAATTTTAATGCCTTTAAGTAGGCATGATTGTAGCAGATTCGGTTGCCAGATAGCAGACAGGCCGTCTGAAAACGGAAAATAACCTTTCAGACGGCCTTAAAGCCCGAAGTTGATATTTTTCGGGCTTTTTATTTATATATGACTGATTTTAGCGCGGCTTACGGCCTTCTCGTATTTTCTCTTGCTTTTCCAGCCATTGTTGACGTTGCTCGGGAGTTAACACTTGCATGATTGCGTGACGGGTTTTGAGCTTTTGCAATTCTATCTCGCTTTGACGCTGCATACGCTCGGTATGCTGTTGGCTGTACCGGCTAATCAATTCGCGGGCGGCCGCCTCATCGAAAGTAGGGCTGGTAATCAAGCTGTTTTCGGCAGCCCGGCGTTGGGCCATTTGATTTTGGAACTCTGAGCGTTGGGCTTGATCAGGCTGTGTATGCTGTGGGCGGTTTTGCTCGATGATCTTTTTGATTTGGGCTTTTTGCTCATCAGTCAGATTCAAATCACGCAGGCCACGCATCATATCACCACGCTTCGCTTCTTTACCGAAATGGTGCATGCCTTGCTCGTGTTTGAAACCTTCTCGTTGCGGTTTGTCGGAAGAGCAGGCAGCCAAAGCCAAGCCCATTAATACGGCACCTGAAACAACGGTTACTTTTTTCATAAATTTGTTCCTTAAAATTAAAAATATGGAAAAACAAGCGTAATTCGCAATAACCGGATAATAGCTATTAAATATGTTAACCCCTGTTTTCATGGCGTAAATCATGTCCGCAATGGTGTTAAGTAAAACCGCTTATCCGCGCCTATTCATGCGACCATAGCGGGATTAAGTTAAAGTAAGGGCAAAAGCTTTACACAACCTCATACCAACTTTTTAACCACCGTTTCTCCCGATACGTTATGTGCAACCGGCATATTCGGCTACAATAACCCAAATCTTTTTCAGACGGCCTATGTGTCTATGATGTTACATACCCTCTACCGTACCCTATGGTATTTCGCACCTGCGCTGATCCGCCGCTATCTCCGCCGCCGCGCAAAAAAAGCCCCGGCTTATCTGGAACATTGGGGCGAACGCTTCGGAGAGCCTCTAGCCAATCCCGTTCTTCATCCGATTTGGATTCACGCCGTATCCGTTGGTGAAACGCGGGCTGCCCAACCTTTAATCACCGAACTGCGGCAATATTTCCCCGATGCGCCCCTTTTGCTCACTCAAATGACTCCCACAGGCAGAGCTACCGCACAAAATCTGTTTCCGGATGCACAATGCCGCTACCTGCCTTACGACAAACCTGCCTATGTACGCCAATTTCTTAATGAGCACCGCCCGCGCTTCGGGATACTGATGGAAACAGAAATTTGGCCGAATCTGATGAATACTTGCCGTAAAGAGAATATTCCGCTATTTCTCGCCAATGCGCGTTTGTCGGAAAAATCCCAACAAGGCTATTTGAAAATACGTCCTTTAGTTGCCTCGGCTCTCAAAGGATTGAGCGGCTGCTATGCACAAACCGCCGCAGATGCCGAACGCTTACACTTTATCGGCGCCTCCCACGTCCATGTATGCGGCAACAGCAAATACGATATTACCCCGCCCTTGGAAATGTCTCATTTGGCCGAAACTTTCCGCCAACACATCGGCGAGCGACCTGTAGTGGTATGTGCCAGCACCCGCGACCATCAAGGCGTAGACGAGGCCGAGCTGCTTCTCAATGCCTGGCGTTCCTATAAAGGCGACGCATTATTGGTTATCGTGCCCCGCCACCCCGAGCGTTTTCAGACGGCCTATGATTCGGCAATACGATATGGCTTCCGAACCCAAAAACGTAGTGAGGAGCAAAAGGTTGCAGCAGATACTCAAGTATGGATCGGCGACAGCATGGGGGAGATGTTTGCTTATTATTTAGCGGCGGATATTGCTTTTGTGGGCGGCAGCCTTGTCAACACCGGCAGCCAGAACATAATCGAACCGATTGCCTGCAAATTACCTACCTTGTTCGGCCCTTCAACCTACAATTTCACCGAAGCGGCTTCGGGCGCATTAGCAGCCGGTGCGGCCGTACAAATCCGTAATGCGGAAGAATGGCGGCAAACCGTATCCGACTGGCTTGCCCATCCCGAAAAAATGCGCCCATATCAAGAACAAGCCGAAAGCTTTATCAATAAGCACCGCGGTGCCAGCAAACGAATGGCGGAAAGGATTGCCGAAGCTTTGGAAACGGTTTGATTTTTAAGTCCAAACCCTCTCTCCTTACTTTACATTCGCACCTGGAAAAATATTAAGCAAATGATTCTTATGTAATTTTAATTGTAAAAAAATTATATTTTTGTTACCTATGAATTAAAATAGCGCCTTTCTTTTTACATAATGACAAAAACCGAATCGGAGTTATCTCAAACATGGAACAATTTCACGAACTTATCAATGACCTGAACGGCCCGCTGTGGAACGGTCTGGTATATCTGCTGATCGGTGTCGGCCTATTTTTTACCTTTGCAACAGGTATCGTCCAAATCCGCCTGTTTGGCCGCAGTATTAAAGAAATGCTCGGCGGTCGTTCGGCGGGGGGAGACAAAGGCGGTATCACCCCGTTTCAAGCCTTCGTAACAGGCTTGGCCAGCCGCGTAGGCGTCGGCAATATCGCCGGTGTTGCGATTGCCGTTTCAGTCGGTGGCGCGGGTGCCGTTTTCTGGATGTGGATTACCGCACTTATCGGTATGAGTTCCGCATTCGCAGAATCTTCGTTGGCCCAGCTGTTTAAAATACGTGATCCGCAAACCGGCCAGTTCCGCGGCGGCCCGGCATATTACATTACCCAAGGTATGAAGCAGCACTGGTTGGGCATCGTTTTCGCATTCAGCCTGATCTTGGCGTTCGGCTTTGTTTTCAATGCCGTACAGGCCAACTCTATCGTCGCCGCCACCGAAGCTGCATGGGGCTGGAACAAACATTTGGTCGGTGTTGGCTTAGTGATTTTGACCGCTCCGATTATTTTCGGCGGTATCCGTCGTGTTTCCAAAGTCGCGGAAACCGTGGTACCTGTCATGGCTCTGCTATATTTGATTATGGCGGTTTATGTGATTATTACCAACATATCGGCCGTACCTGCTGTAATCAGCCTGATTTTCTCAAAAGCATTTGATTTCCAAGCGGCAGCAGGCGGCTTTTTAGGGGCGGCGGCGGCGCAAGCCATGATGTTGGGGATTAAACGCGGCCTGTTTTCAAACGAAGCCGGTATGGGCTCGGCACCGAATGCGGCAGCGGCGGCAGATGTCAAACATCCGGTATCCCAAGGTATGATCCAAATGCTGGGCGTGTTTGTGGATACCATGATCGTATGCTCATGTACTGCGTTTATCCTGCTGCTTTCCGATGTACACGGCACCAGCGAACTGAGCGGCGTACAGCTAACCCAAGCCGCTATCGTCAGCCATGTAGGGGCATGGGGAGCAGACTTCTTGGCGGTTTTACTGTTCTTATTCGCCTTTTCTTCTATTATCGGCAACTATGCTTATGCCGAATCCAATATGCAATTCATTAAAAACGGCAAAATGACTTTGGCCGTCTTCCGCATGATTGTATTGACAATGGTATATTTCGGCTCGGTAAACAGCGTACCTTTGGTATGGGATATGGCCGACCTCAGCATGGGTATCATGGCCGTTATTAACTTAGTTGCCATTTTGGCACTTTCACCCTTGGTATTCCTCTTGTTGAAAGACTACACGGCTAAGCTGAAAATGGGTAAAGAGCCGGAATTCAAATTATCCGAACACCCCGGTTTGAAACGCAAAATCAAATCGGATATTTGGTAAATTATTGGCCAGTAAAAAACGCCCGCAGCTTACGGGCGTTTTTTTATTGGTTTTATTCTTAGCAAGCATCAAGACATTTTTCGAAGTTAAACTCCAAGCGACCAAATCCCAACCATACGAGCCACACTGAGCTTTCTAACCCTACGCTTGCAACAGCCAATAAAAATGCCGTCTGAAATTTTTCCAAACGGCATTTCAATCAATTTAAATCTTAACCTGATATTTTTCAGACGGCCTCTTGGTCTGTGGCCAAACAGTCTCATCAGGTTGTATTAAAACAATTTTTCCCAATCGGTTTGGCTTTAACAAACCTACATGCCATGACGCAGAATTCTACGAATTGCCGAAAGCTGTCTGCGGCTAACGGCCAAAGGCTCCGGCACATCCAATACTTTGGCAGCCCAACTGGCATTGGTATCTTCTTCATCACCGCCATCCAACCTAATCAAGCAGTCAAGCGTATGACGGAAGACTAAAGCGTTACGGTGGATACGGATAATTTTCTCACCTAACAACTCTTCCCAATACACCAGCGTTTTCGGCAATTCATAGCATTGTCCATCGCCGGTAAAAAGGAATACGGTTTTTTGCGCGGCCAACAGATATCGTGCCTGTTGCCAAGGAATCTCCACCATCCGCTCACGGCTAAATACTTTGAAATGGGTAAAATCATCCACCTGCTCTTGTATCCGCTCGCTTACACGTGATAATGCAGTTTGCAGGCGTGCGAGCTTGATAGGCTTCAACAGATAATCTGCCGCAGCCAATTCAAAAGCCCTCAACGTATGTTCTTCATAAGCGGTGGTAAAAATAATTTCGGGCTGCTTTTTGGCCAGTCGTTTGATTCTTTCAATAAACTCCAAGCCGTCGATTTCGGGTAAGCCGATATCGGCAAATACGATATCAACTTCATGCATGCTCAGCCAGTCCAATGCCGGACGTGCATGAGAGAAAGTCTTCAGCAACACAACATTACATTCTTCCAGTAATACCCGTAACCGTTCGGAAGCCAGCACTTCATCTTCGACAATTATCGCACTCGGCATAATATGTTATCAATTTTATGGTTATCATCAGGCATATAATATGATGAATACTTTTGCTTATCAATGGAAAATTTCACCCATTTATCAATAAACTACCGAAATTTAGCAATAAAATATTAAAAGTTAAAAATCAATTTGTTTTGCAAATTAAAATATTAACTATCATACTGACTTCATCCAAAAGAGTGTGGCAAAAACTTTGAAAATAGCGGCAAATACCGACACGGATAAAAAATCTGCACACAACTCATCATTAATACAGACTCACTCATATGATCAAATTGTTTGCTCAGAAGAGCAAACAAAGAAAAACCCCAGAATTTTTTCTGGGGTTTTAAAAATTTGGTTGCGGGGGCAGGATTCGAACCTACGACCTTCGGGTTATGAGCCCGACGAGCTACCATGCTGCTCCACCCCGCGTCTGAAGAATGAAAATATACAATAAACATTGTATAGAGTCAAGCATAATTTTATTATTTTTTCAGACGGCCCCATTCTTTTTTTCTGCCGCATCCAAGCCTAAAAATGCCAACAATGCCAAAAGCATTAAGAATAAGGTTAATACCATCGCACGGTCATGATTATCCGCCCCTGCCGTACCTAAGTAATAGTAGATAAGCGTTGTAAGGGTTTGCCATTCCGGGCGAGAGAGAAACAAGGTGGCGGCAAATTCTCCGATGCAGGTAGCCGCCGCCAAAGTCAGTCCCCGGCGCAAAGCAGGTAACAGTAGCGGAATAGTAACAAACCAGGCCGTCTGAAACGGATTCGCCCCCATGCTTCGCGCAGCTGCGGCATAATGAAGCGGCAATCCGTCCCAAGCGGCTAAAACGTCTTTAGTGATAAAGGGATAAGCCAATAAAGCATAAGTAGCGATCAACAACGGTAAGGAAGCGGTCCACTGCGGATACAGCAGCAAAATACCGAACGCCACACAAACAGGCGATACCATAAAAGGCAAAAACGTCAGGCCACGCACCCATACGACTCTTTTAGCCAACCAAGCATGAAACACTCCCAATATTACAGCCAATATCATGGCTGAAAGGGTAAAGCGTAAGGTATTCCATGCTGCACGTAAGGTTTCAGCCTCCAATAAAACCGCCCACGACTCTCCGGCACCGAATACTTGCAAGGCAACGGCAGCCAAAGGTAATACGCAGCAAGCCGCCCAAATGCCTAATGCGGCTGCCAATAACAACCACTGACGCCAACCTTGAGGTGAAACGGGTTGCAATATACGGATGCTTTTCCCGGACGCCGTACGCCTGCTAATCCACGCATACAACCCGCCGGCCAAAGCTGTCACCCCCAACACCAGCCATACCAATACCGAAGCTTCGGCAATATTCAACTCATAAGCAATCAGCTGGTAAATTTCCACTTCTACAGTGGTATAACGACTCCCGCCCAACAACAAAGCCAGCCCGAAGCCTGAAAAACAATAGAGGAAAACCAAGCAGGTACCGCCGGCCAACCATGGTTTCAACACCGGCCACTCCACCGATACGAAACGCTGCCAGGTTCCTGCACCAAGTACGCGCGCGGCTTGCAGCCTTTCTGCCGGTACTTGCAAAAAACCCTGATAAGCAGCCCGCACCAATACCGGCAAATTAAAAAATACATTGCCATACAACAATAAATAGGGCGTATCCTGCCAGCCGGCCCATAAAAGACCATGTGCGCCAAACAAAGCCAATACACCCATGCCCGCCACTAATGTAGGCATCACAAAAGGCAACATTAACAAGCGTAGAACCAGGCTGCGCCCGCGAAATTGAAAGCGCGCCAACACCCACGCCACAGGTATTCCCAAGACTGCCGTCAGTCCACAAGTTAAGGCTGCCTGAAATACCGTCCAACCGATCCGCCAACGGAAATAATCGTCTTCCAGCATTTGCCAAGCCGGCACACTCTGCCCGTAACCGGCCAATGCCAACAAAGGCCCGACAACCATCAGTATCAAAAAACCGACGGGCAGTAATGCGATCAAAAAAGTAGCCGACAATCGGGGAAGCGTCATAAAGACCTCAAAATGATGAATCTTGAAATAGCGTAAAATTACAAACAGCAACCATAAACGATAGCAGGTTTAATATGCGTTAGAAGCGATGCCGGTAAATATGCCCGGCAATATATCGCCCTTTTCAATAAAAATGATTTCGGCATCCTGCCCGAATAGTTATAAATACAGTTTATTTAATATTCAATTACTTGGCTACTGCTTATAAATGGTGTTATAAAACCCTGATAATCTAACAAGGCCGTCTGAAAACTGTTTTCAGACGGCCTTTTTCATACCGATAGTATTACTGCATTTCCGAGCGTTTAAAATGGCGCGGTCTAAAACCGAAAGCAAACAGGGTTCCGAAATACAGCGCCATCCCCAACACAACCAAAGCACCAAGTTGTATCATCTTCTGCATACCGTGTGCGCCCACCCACTGGAACGGCAAGTAGGTTTGTGCCGCCCACAAGCCGCCGCCCATAATCGCAAGCGCAGTGAGTAGTTTCACCAAAAATACTGCCCAACCGGCTCCCGGCTGGTATAACCCTTGCTTACGCAACAATACGTATAATAATGCCGCATTCAAGCATGCGCCCAAACCGATAGCCAAGGCCAGGCCGACATGTTTTAAAGGGCCGATAAAAGCCAAGTTCATCAGCTGCGTAACCACCAAAGTAAAAATGGCTACTTTTACCGGGGTTTTGATGTTTTGGCGCGCATAGAAACCCGGAGCCAATACTTTCACGACAATCATACCCAGCAAGCCGAAAGAATAAGCAATCAGTGCATTTTGCGTCATCACCGCATCATTGAGCGTAAATTCACGATACATAAACAAAGTCGCCACCAACGGAAACGCCAATACCGCCAAAGCCACAGCCGCCGGCATCGCCAACAGCATACACAACCGCAAACCCCAATCGAGCAATGCCGAAAATTCTTTCGTATTATCACTGGCTACGTATTTGGATAAAGTCGGCAGCAGAATCGTACCCAACGCCACGCCCAACACGCCGGTCGGCAACTCCATCAGACGGTCGGCATAATACATCCATGACACGCTGCCCGACTGTAAAAACGAAGCGAAAATAGTGTTAATCACCAAAGAAATCTGTGCCACGCTCACACCCAGCATCGCCGGCGCCATCTGTTTCATCACGCGGTTTACCGCCGCATCTTTAAAATCCAGCTTGGGCATTTTCAAAAAACCGAGTTTGAACAGCCACGGCAGTTGAAACACCAGCTGCAACACGCCGCCGACAAATACCGCCCACGCCAGAGCCATCACGGGCGGGTCGAAATACGGCGCAAACCACAGGGCAAATACGATAAAAGAGATATTTAAAAAAGTAGGCGTAAAGGCAGGAATACTGAACTTATGATAAGTATTCAATACCGACCCTACAAAAGACGACAGAGAAATCAAGAAAATATAAGGGAAAGTAACGCGCAACAGATCAACTGACAAAGCAAACTTATCGGGGTTTGTACGGAAACCCGGTGCAGACGCATAAATTACCCAAGGTGCCGCCAGAATACCGATAGCCGTCACAATCACCAAAATAAACGACAGCATACCCGCCACATGCTGTATGAACGCCCGTGTCGCCTCTTCGGAACGGGTTTGCTTATATTCGGCCAAAATCGGTACAAAGGCCTGCGAAAACGCCCCTTCGGCAAATACACGACGCAACAGATTAGGCAATTTGAACGCCACAAAAAAAGCATCCGTCGCCATGCCCGCACCAAACGCCCGGGCAATAATCGTATCGCGTACAAAACCCAAAATCCGCGACACCATAGTCAAACTGCCGACTCTCGCCAGCGCACCAAGTAGATTCATACGTTCACTTTGAAAATAAACAAATAAAACCGCCGCACAGCTAAAACTGCGGCAAAACCGCCATTATATACCAGCGCCCAAGCTTTGCTCCGCTTTTGCCGCAAGCGTATCTTCCAAACACTCCTGCGGCATAACGGGCAAACCACCCATACCCCATTAAAAAGCAAAAATGTTATGATACGGGCACCGGCAACTAATGCCGGCATATACCCGCACAACCCTATCGAAACAGGAAAAGCCATGCCCTTACTAGACAGCTTCAAAGTAGACCATACCCGTATGCACGCTCCCGCCGTCCGCATTGCCAAAACCATGCAAACGCCCAAGGGTGACAACATTACCGTATACGATTTGCGTTTTTGCGTACCCAATCAAGAAATCCTCTCCGAAAAAGGCATTCATACTTTAGAGCATCTGTTTGCCGGTTTTATGCGCGATCATCTCAACAGCAGCGACGTTGAAATCATCGACATCTCGCCAATGGGCTGCCGCACAGGTTTTTACATGAGCCTGATCGGCACACCCGAAGAAAGCCGGGTAGCCGAAGCATGGCGTGCCTCAATGCAAGACGTACTTGCCGTGCAAAACCAAAACCAGATTCCCGAACTCAACGAATACCAATGCGGCACTTACCAAATGCACTCGCTGTTAGAGGCGCAAAGTATTGCCGAGAAAGTGTTATCAAGCGATATCCGCGTCAATAAAAATGAAGACCTCGAGCTTGACGAAAACTTATTAAACGCCTGATTCGCAATCCCCAAAGGCGGTATCCGAACCCGCCTTTTCCTACGGAGACACCATGAAAGCCATGATTTTGGCCGCCGGTCGCGGAGAGCGTATGCGCCCGCTGACCGACAGCTGCCCCAAACCGCTGCTCAAAGCCGGCGGCGAACCGCTCATCGGTTGGCATCTGCGCCGTCTGAAAGCCGCAGGGTTCGAAGAAATCGTCATCAACCATGCTTGGCTGGGCTACCAAATCGAAGAAGCTTTAGGCAACGGCAGCTCCTACGGCCTCAGCATTACTTATTCTCCCGAAGGCGAAACCGGCCTTGAAACCGCCGGTGGTATTGCCACCGCCTTACCATTGTTGGGAAATACGCCTTTTTTGGTGGTTAACGGCGATGTGATGACCGACATTGATTTCAGCACCGCTTTTTCTGCCGCAGAAGCCTTACAGGAACAAGGGAAATCAGCACATTTATGGCTGGTAGACAATCCGCCACACAATCCGAACGGTGATTTTTCCCTACAGGAAGACGGCAGTGTCCTATCTCACAGCGACAGCGGTACAGCTCTAACGTTCAGCGGCATGGGCGTATACAGCCCGGCTTTATTTACCGACACTCCGCCGCGCCAAGCTGCCAAACTTGCTCCGTTGCTGCGTAACACCATGAATCAGGGGCTGGTATCGGGCGAGCACCACCACGGCTTGTGGCTGGATGTAGGTACGGTCGAGCGTTTGGCCGAGGCTGACAAACTGGCGCAAGGCTGGTAGCAAACATCGGGGCCGTCTGAAAAATATCCGCATTATCGGTAACCAATGGTGTTGATGATTACGCATCATAATATCTATAGCCAACCCCGAAAAAATTGCAGAAAACGTTCAGACGGCCTCTGCACATAAGCACAAGATAAAAAGCCGTCTGAAATAACGTTACAGATAAATACGGTAACTTAGATAATTCGAACATATTCTTTCAGACGGCCTTCAAAACCATACATGCCAACCAAGCCTTAACGTATAAAATTTGCCCGTTTCCCCATCCGTATTTCAAGAAACTATAAAACGCTTCTGCCGCTATAAAGTATAACCACATGATTTATCATCATATTGCCGTCAACACCCCGTTTGGCGGCGGTCTTATCACCTACCGCCACCCCGTTACCCTTGCGGCGGGTACGCGCGTTGCCGTCAGGTTCAACCACAAGCGGCAGGTTGGCATTGTTTGGGCAAGCGGTATCGAATGTGATTTGCCGCCTGAAAAAATATTGGCGGTAGAAGAAGTCTTCGAAAACGAAGCCTTACTGCCTGAGAGCTGGCGACAGCTGCTGGCCTTTACTGCCCGTTATTATCATTATCCGCTCGGGCAAGCCGTTTTTGCCGCACTACCGCAAGGTTTGAAAGAAACCAAAGCCGTAGTCCAACCTGAACCGCCCGTGTTTTACACACTTAACGAAGCAGGCCGGCGCCAAGAAGCGCCGCCCGGCCGATACCATAAAAAGCGCGCGCTATGGCAAGCCCTGCAAAACGGTAGCGTCGATACCGCCGCCTTAAAAAAAATCCATTCGGAAGCGGGCAAACTGCTGGCACAATGGCAGAAGGAAGGCTGGATAACATCGGTACCGCTGGAGACACCGTCACTCAAGCCGTCTGCACACATCTTAAATCCGGCGCAACAGCAAGCCGCCCACGCCATTGAATCGGCTTTTGGCGGTTTTCAGCCGTTTTTACTTTACGGCATCACAGGCAGTGGTAAAACCGAAGTTTACTTCGATGCCATGGCAAAAATTCTGGCATTGGGCAAACAAGTTCTATTTCTGCTACCCGAAATCAACCTTACCCCCCAACTGCTCAAGCGGGTGGCCCAACGCTTCGGCGAAGTACCCACAGCCGTACTGCACAGCCAAACCGCAGCAGGCAAGCGCACGCAAGACTATCTGCGCGCCCTCACGGGCGAAGCCAAACTGATTATCGGCACCCGCTTGGCAGTATTCACGCCGCTGCTAGAATTAGGCCTGATTGTGGTAGACGAAGAACACGATGGCTCGTTCAAGCAAGATAACGAATTGCGCTATCATGCCCGTGATTTGGCGGTTTGGCGGGCGCAACAAGCAGGCTGCCCGATTGTATTGGGCAGTGCCACCCCCTCTCTCGAGAGTTGGCATAAGGCGCAAAACGGCAACTACCGCCTGCTTGAGTTGGCCGAACGCGCCCACAACGCGGCACAACCGCCGCAAGTACAGATTTTGGATGTACGCCGTCTGAAACTGGATAACGGCTTTTCGGAGCCGGCTTTGAAGCTGCTGCAAAACAATTTCCGCCAAGGCGGGATGTCACTGGTTTACCTCAACCGTCGCGGCTTTGCCCCTGCTTTGTTTTGCGGCGACTGCGGCCATACTTTCGGCTGTCCGCGCTGTTCGGCAAAAATGGTCTTACACCAGCGCGCGCACCAATTACGCTGCCATCATTGTGATTACCGCCAAGCCGTACCGCATCACTGTCCCGAATGCGGCAACCAAGATCTGACTGCTGTCGGCCACGGCACCCAACGTGTCGAAGAAACCTTGCGCCGCGCCCTGCCTTCGGCAGCTATTGAGCGGGTGGATAGAGACAGTACCGCCAATAAAAACGATTGGCAGTCTCTCTATCAGCGTATTGCCGGTAATGAAATCGACATTCTGGTCGGTACGCAAATGCTAGCCAAAGGCCACGATTTCGCACGACTGAATTTGGTAATCGTATTAAACGCGGACGGCAGCCTGTATAGTGCGGACTTTCGCGCACCGGAGCGGCTATTTGCCGAACTGATGCAAGTTTCCGGGCGGGCAGGCAGAGCTGAAGCCGCAGGCAAAGTGCTGATTCAAACCCAACTGCCCGAACATGCTGTTTTCAAAGCCGTTTGCTCGCAAAGCTACCGCGATTTCGCCGACAAGGAGCTTGCCGAACGCAGCCTGTTCGCTATGCCGCCCTACGGGTTTCAAGCCGCTATTCGTGCAGATGCCGCGCAAATGCAAGATACCGCCGACTTTCTGAACGATATTAAAAACACCCTTGCCCCGCTGCTTCCTGCCGATGTTTCCCAACTCGGCGCCGTCCCGATGAGTATGGCGCGCTTGGCCGAACGGGAACGTGCCCAATTGTTTTTGGAAAGCCCTTCCCGCAAAGCCCTTCACCAAGCAGTCAGCCTGTGGGTACAAATGCTGCAACAATACAAAGGCTCTCAGATACGGTGGTCGGTGGATATTGATCCGGCAGAAATGTAGTATGCGCTATCATACAAATATGCCGTCTGAAAATTATTTTTCAGACGGCATATTTTCACTTGTTTTAATGACCAAACATTAAATACGCTTTGCCAATTCTTCGGCTTTACCCACATAAAGCGCAGGTGTTAATGCCAATAATGCGGCTTTTGCTTCGGCCGGGATATCTAACGATTCGACAAACACTTTCAACACTTCGGGCGTAATGCCGTCTTTACCGCGGGTAAGGTCTTTCAGTTTTTCATACGGATTGGCCACACCATAGCGGCGCATCACGGTTTGGATCGGCTCGGCCAACAGCTCCCAAGTGGCATCCAAATCGGCAACCAAAGCGGTGGGATTGGCCTCGAGTTTGTTCAAGCCGCGCAGATGTGCGCTGAACCCCAGCACCGAGTAACCGACACCCACGCCCATATTGCGTAAAACGGTACTGTCGGTCAAATCACGCTGCCAGCGCGAAACGGGCAGTTTCTCCGCCAAAAAGCCCAATACGGCATTGGCCATACCCAAATTGCCTTCGGAGTTTTCAAAGTCAATCGGATTAACTTTATGCGGCATGGTAGAAGAGCCAACCTCGCCCGCTTTGACTTTCTGCTTGAAATAGCCCAAAGAGATATAGCCCCAAACATCGCGGTTGAAATCAATCAGAATCGTGTTGATGCGACTGAGGGTTTGGAAAAATTCGGCCATGTAGTCGTGCGGCTCGATTTGGATAGTGTAAGGGTTGAATGTCAAACCCAAACCGGATTCTACAAAATTACGACAATGCACTTCCCAATCCACATCGGGGTAAGCCACCATATGGGCATTATAGTTGCCTACCGCCCCATTGATTTTGCCCAAAAATTCTTGTGCTTGAAGCGATTGGATTTGACGCTGCAAACGATAGACTACGTTGGCGATTTCCTTACCGAGCGTGGTTGGCGTGGCGGGCTGACCGTGGGTACGGCTCATCATCGGCACGGTAGCCAAATCATGCGCCATTTGCGTGAGCTTGCCGGTAATTTCGCCCAACTGCGGCAGCAATACGGTTTCACGGGCTTCTTGCAGCATCAAAGCATGGGACAGATTATTGATGTCTTCGCTAGTACAGGCAAAATGGATGAACTCACTCACGGCAGCCACTTCGGGGACACCCGAAAAGCGCTCTTTCAACCAGTATTCAATCGCTTTAACATCGTGATTGGTAGTCGCCTCAATAGCTTTTACCGCAGCAGCGTCTTCCAATGAAAAACCGGCAATCACTTCATCGATTTCTTTAATGGTGAAATCACTGAATGCCGGCACTTCGGTAATTTTCGGCTCGGCAGCCAATGCCTTGAGCCAGCTTAATTCAACTTTGACACGGGCTTTCATCAAGCCGTATTCGGAAAAAATCGGACGCAGGCTTTCTACGGATTTGGCATAGCGGCCGTCAAGCGGTGATAAAGCGGAAATGGGATTGATCATGTGGGATATCCTTCTATAAGGCCAAAAGGTCGCAATAACCGCTGATTATACATCAAGCTGCTTTCAGACGGCATGTTCAATAACGCCCCAATAAACCGTTTTTCACAATTGCCGCAGCTTCTCGCGTCAGGTCAAAAAGATAGGTTTGAAAATCGGGATAACAATAACTGCCGGAATACAGTTGGATATCCTTCCCGGGCCATTGCGCGCGTGCCAACCACTGCGAACGTTTGAGATGAAAGCCGTTACTCACCAGTATTACGCTGTGATCCTCCCAAATCAGCGGCGTACTGTATAGGATGTTTTCATAAGTGGTAGAAGAGCGGGTTTCCATTTTGATTTTTTCGGCAGAAACTCCCATACGCACAGCCAAATCACGCATCACTTCGGCTCCGACCACATGATCCCGACTCATGCCGCCCGACATAACCAGACGCTCTACTTTACCCGCCTTCAACAACTCCACGCCTGCCTCTACGCGGGAAACCAAACACGGATTGAGTTTTCCGCCCGGATAAGCCAGCGTACTGAGTACCACTGCCGAATCGGCATGGCGCAATACTTCTACCGGTTTGCGCGCTTGGCGGACATCGGTATAAACCACCCATGCAAACAAGAGCAACCCCGCCGATAAAGGTACGGCCAGTAAACACAATAAGATTTTTTTCAAAGAAAATCGTTTCAAAAGCATAAATCCTGCTGCAACATTTAATTATATGAAAATTATCAGGCAATAAAATGCCGGAGATGTTCGCCAAAATGGGTAAAAGAATGTTATGCAAACAACACCCGCCAGCCTGAGGTGATAATGATCAAAGTTATTCAACCACAACCATTGGTCTAATTTTATTAATAGTGCATGTATAAAACCGAGGCCGTCTGAATCTGTTTCAGACGGCCTCTGATAACTATAAGTAATATTTTTTACCCTATCCGGGCTATCGGGCGAGAACCTGCATAATCATAACCAACCTCAATGATCATGCCCCGCCCGTATTTTAAAGCCAACTTAACGCACCGCCGTTTTGCGGTTTAGATGGTAAACCGCCGCACCCAACACCAGCCCCCAAAATGCGCTGCCGATACCGAAAAGCGTCATCCCCGAAGCAGAAGCAAGCATGGTAATCAAAGAGGCCTCACGCGTAGTTTCATCCTGCCAGGCACCGACCAAATTGGCCAGCAACGTACCGAAAATGGAAATACCTGCCAAAGCAGCCAATAATTCGGGAGGCAAGGCACTAAACAAAGCCACCACCATACCGCCTGCCGCGCCCAAAATCAAATATAGCACTCCCAACCACACATTAGCCAAATAACGTTTGGCAGGATCTTTATCCACATCGCTACCCATGCATATAGCCGAGCTGATGGCTGCCAAATTCACCATAAATACGCCCAAGGGTGCCAACAATGTCGTTGCCGCCGCACTGCTGCTGATTAGGGGTTTGGCTGGTGTGTCATAACCATAGCTGCGTAAAATCGCCATTCCCGGCAAATTTTGCGTCGCCAATGCGGCAATAAAAAGCGGCAAACCGATACTGATCATATGCCCGAAGTGGAACTCAGGCGTTACCCACTCCAACACGGGCGGCTGCCACTGTAACATCCAGGTATTGATCATTCCCTGCCAAGCGGCATAACCGAACCCCACCAGCAGCATAAGCAAAATACTGTAGCGCGGCATACGGATTTTCGCCAACAGATATACCGCCAACATCAACAACACTAAAATAGTTTGCCCCTGCATGGCAGTAAAAACACGACTGCCGAAATTCATCAGAATACCGGCCAACATTGCAGAAGCTAAGGTCGGTGGTACCAGCCGTACCAAACGATCAAACCAGCCACTGGCCGATACCAGCCACATCAAAGCTCCGGCAAATATAAAGCCCGTTACCGCATGCGGCAGCGAGATACCCGATAAACCTGCCATCACAGCTGCTCCGGGCGTACACCATGCAATCATTACCGGCACACGGTAACGCAGGCTTAGTGTTAAAGTCAGCACACCGCAAGCCAAGGCAATAGCCGTAAACCAAGAAATAATTTGGCTACCACTGGCACCCAATGCCTGTGCCGCCTGAAAAATGATCACCGCACTACTACCGTATGAAACCAACACGGCGGCAATTGCAGCGGCAAAATAAGAAGGAGAGAAAATAGATACTGGCGGTTTCATAAGCAGACCGACAAAAAATCTATTTATAACATAATTTAACTTACCCTTAGATAAAGGCCGTCTGAAAAATTAATTTTCAGACGGCCTGTTTATATCTATCTACAAAAATATTATGCAGCGGCAGCTTTCTGACGTGTTTGTATCGTCATGGTTACCATAGCCGCAATCAGCATCAGCACACCGGCGAACATCAACGCATTTGTGGGGTTAGTACCAAGGAGATGACGGTAAATCCACCCAAAGGTAACGGTTTCAATCAGCATAGGAATTACAATCATCATATTGATGATGCCCATATATACGCCATAACGCTCTTTCGGCACTTCTGCCACGGCGATCAGGAAAGGCACGGCCATAATACTTGCCCACGCTATACCAAAACCTATCATCGGAATAAACAACAGATATTTGTTGGTAATGTGCGGGAAGATAAGCAGTGCGGCACCAGCCAGAGAAATCGCAAAAGCATGTACGACTTTAGCCGGATATTTGCGCGCCAGCCACATCAAACCGAATGCAGAAATAAAAGTAACAATGTTGTAAAAACCGTTTACTAACCCGGTCCACCCCACAGCCTGTTCGTACAGTACCTTATCAGAAGGCAAAGCGCCCCACACCGATTTGGCAATACTGTGGGTTACATATTGCCAGTAAATAAACATCGCATACCACTGGAACAAATATACAGAAGCCAACTGCCACAAAGGTTTGGGCATTTCTTTGATAGCGGTTCCAATCTCTTTGACAGCGGGTAATAATCCCTTCGGTTTGGCTCGCATAGCTGCTAATTCTTCTTCACTAGGCTTGTTTTCCGGTGTTGTGAATACGGAAATCAAAATAGAACCAATCGAGCAAACCGCGCCGACATAGAATGAGCCGAATACCCAATAAGGAATACCGGATTCCGTCGTCCCCCCGATAAATTGTTGGAAAAAATATAGGGAAACATTGGCCAAAGTGATACCAAGCCCGGTAAATACACTCTGCATCAAAAAACCGGTCGGCTGTTGGTTTGCAGGCAGCTTATCGGCGATAAAGGCGCGGTAAGGCTCCATTGCAGTGTTGTTACTGATATCCAACATCCACAGCAACAAAACCGCCATCCACAACGCAGTAACATGCGGATAGAAAAACAGACACAAACTGCAACCTATTGCGCCAATAAGAAAATAAGGCCGCCGCCGCCCCAGGCCGTTAATCCAAGTACGGTCGCTGAGTGCGCCGATAATCGGCTGTACAATCAAGCCCGTTACAGGCCCTGCCATATGAAGTAGCGGAATAGAACCCGGATCTGCATTTAAAAAACTGAATACCGGCGTGATAGCCGTCTGTTGCAAGCCGAAACTATATTGAATACCGAAAAAACCAAAGTTCATCAACATAATCTGCCGCAGCGTCATGCTTAGGCGTTGATCGATTCTCATTTTATAACTCTCCTCAAATTGCTTGAAGCATTGGTTCGGCTTGTACAGTATACGGGCCGACCTAACCTTTTACGGTTCTGCTACCGCCTTTCGAATTCGGTAATACAGAAGACCGCCATACTACCGATCCTCTTACAGCTACGGACCCAACTGCACCCGGTGTCTCGGTTTGTATTTGCTGCAGCAATAAAGCAGCTGCCTGCTCCCCCATTTGCACATAAGGCAACTCCGCCGTAGTTAACGGCGGAAATAACATTTCGGTAATCGACTTCTGATCGTCATAACCTGTGATTGAGATATCTTCGGGAACTTTCAAACCACGTGTACGCAAAATACCGTAGGCCCGCAAAGCCATCTCATCATTACCACAGCACAATACCGTAGGCGGTTCCGCAAGCGACAAAACACGTTCAATTGCCGCCTGCAAATCCTCACTACGGTTTTGTGCATCAGGATAACCTGCCACAATCAGGCTCTCATCTGACCCGATACCAGCCTCAAGCAAAGCATCACCGTAGCCGGCCACCCGCAAACGGGTTGCAACAACATCCGGCGGCAAAGTCAAATACGCAATGCGGCGGTGCCCTTGGTTTAACAATTCGCGCGTCAACAGATACTGACCGTAACGGTCATCGGGAATCACCGCTGGAGTTCCCTCATCATCGAAGCAGTTCAATAGAACAATTGGGTACTTGCCTGAAATTTTCGGCAAGTCTACCCTTTGGTGTGAACCGGCTACATAAAGTATGCCTTCTGCCCGATACTGTAAAAAAGTACGGATTAAGTGCTCGACTTGCTCCGATTTCCCGCCCGTATCGGCAATCATCAATATTTTACCTGCAGCCGCCATTACTTTTTGGGCACCCTGTATCAAAAACATATCCGGCAAACCACCAGAGGTAATTTCCTCGGACGGCCTTGAAATCGCACCTGTAATCAAACCAACCAAACCTGAATTTTTAGAGCGCATTGTTCGAGCGGCGGAAGAAGGAATATAGCCAAGCTCAACCATGGCCCGGCGTACTGACGCCTGCGTCTTATCACGCACTGCAGCATCTTGATTTAATACCCTGCTAACAGTTTTAGGAGAAACACCTGCCAAGCGCGCAACATCATAAATCGTAACCATTTTTATGAGCTATTAGTTATATTGAATAAGATTAACAGCAGCGTATCACAAAAATGACATCGGTGTCATATAATTATTTAAAAAAATTCAAAAATATTTCACTTACCAAAAATAACTCTCAATAATAAATAACCTATTGAGAATTAATTTATTTATTAAATAATTTATCTTATTTCTTTATTATCAATCTGAATTTATAAAATACAGCTATTTTCATTTATTAAAATAAAATTTAATAAAACCTCCGAAAAACCATTGAAATTACCTAAACACTTGCAAATATAAGCTATACATTATCGATATTACCTATACAACCAACAAATCGTACACCGCACCCCTCCTTATCTTTGTAGGCAATTCCCTCTAAAAATAAAAGCCGTCTGGAAATTCCAGACGGCCACGGCAATCAATATATAACAATCCAAATGTATTTAATATTTTATGCCTAATATCTTAATAATTACATTGTCTAATTGGTTGCCCCTATATCAATACTAATAAAAATTATATTCATGATATTAGATGATTAAATATATTCGCAACATAAATCATAGCTACCAAAAAACAAATATACATAATACGAGTAAGCCCTATGATGTTCTACGACTTACAAGTAATAAGCGAGCTCCGTACCCAATTTTTACACGATAATTAATAAATCAATAAGGGTAGCTAAAACATTCTATGCCTAAGCTTACTTAGACCAATTTATAACAAGCTGACAATTTTCATTTATGACCTATCCGAATCAGCTCAAAAACTATTGTTCATCATAACCGGAAATATCGTTGATCAATCGTGCTCAAATAAAAAAGCACGGTAAAAACCGTGCTTTTTATCAACAAACAACTATTTGTTTTTCTGTGAGCGAATATAATCAAGCGTTTTTAACTGGGCAATTGCTGCTGCTAATGCCGCATGCGCTTTCGCCAAAGACTCATCATCTTGGGCTTTAGCAATATTGGCTTCAGCCGCTTTCTTCGCCTCTTCAGCGCGCGCTTGATCCATTTCTGCAGTACGTACAGCCACGTCGGCTAACACAGTCAGTCTATTCGGTTGCACTTCCAAAACTCCCCCGGAAACTGCAACTAATACTTCCTCTGCTGAACCGGGTACTGTCAGACGCAAAGTACCCGGACGTACTAAACTCATGATCGGCTCATGTCGCGGGTAAATACCGAGCTCGCCAGTCACGGTAGGCACTACAACGAAAGATGCCTCGCCCGAGAAAATATTTTGCTCGTTACTAACCACCTCAACTTGCATGATGCTCATGCCGACCTCCTTAGTTTATGGTTTTTGCTTTCTCTACGGCTTCTTCGATACCGCCAACCATATAGAAGGCTTGTTCTGGCAAGTGGTCGTACTCACCGCTCAGAATAGCTTTAAAGCCAGCAATGGTGTCACGTAATGGAACGTATTTACCCGGAGAACCAGTAAACACCTCTGCAACGTGGAACGGTTGCGACAAGAAGCGTTGGATCTTACGTGCACGCATTACGGTTAATTTGTCCTCATCAGACAACTCATCCATGCCCAGAATTGCAATGATATCGCGCAATTCTTTGTATTTTTGCAAAGTAGATTGAACGCCGCGAGCCACATCATAATGCTCTTGACCCAACACCATCGGATCCAGCTGACGAGAAGTAGAATCCAGCGGATCTACAGCAGGGTAAATACCCAAAGAAGCAATATCACGGCTCAATACTACTGTAGCATCTAGGTGGGCAAATGTAGTTGCCGGCGACGGGTCGGTCAAGTCATCCGCAGGAACATATACAGCTTGGATAGAAGTAATAGAACCGGTTTGAGTAGAGGTAATCCGTTCTTGCAAGCGACCCATTTCTTCAGCCAAAGTCGGTTGATAACCTACTGCTGAAGGCATACGACCCAACAGTGCGGAAACCTCGGTACCGGCCAAAGTATAACGGTAAATATTATCTACGAAGAATAATACGTCGCGGCCTTTACCGTTTTCGTCTTTTTCATCGCGGAAATATTCGGCCATCGTCAAACCTGTCAATGCAACACGCAAGCGGTTACCCGGAGGTTCGTTCATCTGACCGTAAACCATAGCCACTTTATCCAATACGTTGGAATCTTTCATTTCATGGTAGAAGTCATTACCTTCACGGGTACGCTCACCTACACCAGCAAACACAGACAAACCACTGTGCGCTTTGGCGATGTTATTGATCAATTCCATCATATTTACGGTTTTGCCTACACCGGCACCACCAAACAGACCTACTTTACCACCTTTGGCGAAGGGGCATAATAAGTCAATTACCTTAATACCTGTTTCCAGCAATTCGGTTGCTGCTGAAAGTTCATCAAACTTTGGTGCGGCCTGATGGATAGCGCGTTTGCTTTCAGAATTTACCGGGCCTGCTTCATCAACAGGGTTACCCAGTACATCCATAATACGACCCAAAGTAGCTTTACCTACAGGTACAGTGATCGGCGCACCAGTATTAGCAACAGCCATACCACGTTTCAAGCCGTCTGAACTACCCATTGCAATGGTACGTACCACACCATCACCCAACAATTGTTGGACTTCGAGCGTCAAATCACCTTCTACTAATTTCAGAGCATCGTATACGCGCGGAATTGCATCACGAGGAAACTCCACGTCAACTACCGCACCGATGATTTGTACGATTTTGCCTTGGCTCATTATCGTATCCTATTTTAAGTGCAAGGCCGCGCCTTAAACAGCGGCGGCACCTGCCACAATTTCTGACAACTCTGTGGTAATCGCAGCTTGCCGCGATTTATTGTATACCAAGCGCAACTCTTTAATTGCATTGCCCGCATTATCAGTAGCTGCTTTCATAGCCACCATACGTGCGGCCTGCTCAGAAGCCATATTGTCGCTCAATGCCTGATATACCACAGACTCTAAATAACGGCGGACCAAATATTCCAACACAGTGCTTGCACTGGGCTCGAAACGATAGTCCCATTTATACTCATTGCTGAGGCTGCCCTCTTCCAATGTTTCGGCACCAATAGGCAGTAATACTTCCATACGAGGCTCTTGGCGCATTGTATTGACAAAGCCAGAGTAAACCAGATGAATAACATCAAGTTTTTCATCTTCGTAACGTTGAAAGATTTCTGTAAGCGGGCCCACCAGTATTTCCAACTTAGGCGTATCACCCAAATTAGTTGCACTGGCAATCACATTCATACCAATGCGCTGGCATGCAGCCAAACCTTTGCTACCCAAACATACGACTTCTACTTCAACGCCTTGTTGATGATATTCCTGTACTTTACCTAAGAATTTCTTCAACACGTTTGCATTCAAACCACCACATAAACCTTTATCGGTCGTAATAAGAATGAAACCTGCGCGCTTAACACTTTTGCGCGGCGCCAACAGCTTGATGCCGTGATCGGAGTCGGTTTGGGCCAAATGACCCATTACCGAGCGTACTTTTTCAGCATACGGACGCGCCAAGCGCATCCGCTCTTGAGTCTTCCGCATTTTAGAGGTTGACACCATCTGCATCGCTTTAGTGATCTTTTGGGTATTTTGAACACTACGGATTTTGGTGAGAATCTCTTTTCCTACTGCCATTTCAGACTCCTTTCATCAATGCTCTTAGGCTTGGTAGCTATAAGAAGCTTTGAAAGTTTTCATGGCTTCGGTCAGGGCTTTTTCATTGTCATCAGACATCGCACCCGAAGCATTGATTGCATCTAATACTGCAGGCAGCTGGGTACGTACGTAACTGAGGAACTCACGCTCAAATGCCAGCGCCTTAGATACAGGTACGTCTGCATACGAACCATTATTAATTGCCCACAAAGTCAAAGCCATTTCAGCAGTATTCAATGTGCTGAATTGCTTTTGCTTCATAAGTTCGGTTACTACTTCACCATGCTGAAGCTGTTTGCGGGTTGCTTCATCCAAATCCGATGCAAATTGCGAGAATGCCGCCAACTCACGGTATTGAGCCAATGCCAACCGGATACCACCACCCAGTTTTTTGATGACTTTAGTTTGTGCAGCGCCACCTACGCGAGATACGGAAATACCTGCATTGATGGCGGGGCGAATACCCGAGTTAAACAAGTCGGTTTCCAAAAAGATCTGGCCGTCGGTAATAGAAATCACGTTGGTCGGCACGAATGCAGATACATCACCAGCTTGCGTTTCAATAATCGGTAATGCAGTCAATGAACCTGTTTTACCTTTTACTTCGCCATTGGTCAATTTCTCTACTTCGTCAGCATTAATACGTGCTGCACGCTCTAGCAAGCGGCTGTGCAAATAGAAAACGTCACCAGGGTATGCTTCACGGCCAGGAGGACGACGCAGCAATAGAGAAATTTGACGATATGCGACAGCTTGCTTAGACAAGTCATCATATACAATCAAAGCATCTTCACCACGGTCACGGAAGAATTCTCCCATGGTACAGCCGGCATAAGGTGCAATAAATTGCAAAGCCGCAGCTTCTGATGCAGTAGCAGCAACAACAATTGTATGCTCCATGGCACCATGCTCTTCCAGCTTACGCACTACGTTTGCGATTGAAGAAGCTTTTTGGCCAACAGCAACATAAATACATACAACACCGGTACCTTTTTGGTTAACGATCGCATCCAGTGCTACAGCGGTTTTACCAGTTTGACGGTCACCAATGATCAACTCACGTTGACCACGACCAATAGGCACCATAGAATCAATCGCTTTCAAACCGGTTTGCATCGGCTGGTCTACTGACTGACGCGCGATTACACCCGGGGCGATTTTCTCAATCGGGGCAGTTTGTGCTGTATTGATCGGGCCTTTACCGTCAATGGGACGACCCAATGCGTCGACAACGCGACCAACCAGTTCACGACCGATTGGTACTTCCAAGATACGGCCGGTACAAGTTACTGTATCGCCCTCTTTAATATGCTCATACTCACCCAATATAACGGCGCCTACGGAGTCACGCTCCAAGTTCATGGCTAAGCCGAAAGTATTGCCGGGGAATTCGAGCATTTCACCTTGCATAACGTCTGATAAGCCGTAAATACGAACAATACCATCAGTTACAGAAATAACGGTACCGCGAGTGCGGACTTCTGCATCAACTGATAAATTTTCGATTTTGGCTTTAATCAAATCGCTAATTTCAGCAGGATTAAGCTGCATGAAAACTCTCCTAATTTGTCATAGCCGCATACAAAGCTTGTAATTTGCCTTGCAGCGACAAGTCCAACACCTGGTCACCGATTTCCACCTTCACACCGCCGATCAACTCCGGATCAACTTCCGTGCTAACCTCAAGTGCCGTATTGAAACGTTGCTGCAAATCAGCTGTTAATTCGGCTAATTGCTGTGCTTCCAAAGGGTAGGCACTATAAATAACAGCACGTTTGGTTCGGTTTAATGCCAGGGTTAGGTCTTGGTATTGTGCATAAATTTCAGGCAAAACCTGAAGACGCTTCTGCTCGGCCAATACTGCTAAAAAATTTTCCAAGCCGGTACCTGTAATACCTACCAGTTGAATCAGCGTAGCGGCTTTTTCAGCAGAAGATTGTTCGGGTTGCTCAATCAGCGCGGCAACTTTGGGTTGCTGCACGATTGTTGCCAGTTGTTCAAGTCCGCCCAACCAAGACTCGATTTGGTTTTTCTCTTGTGCCAAACCGAATAATGCTTTTGCATACGGTCTGGCGATGGTTGCGAACTCTGCCATAAGATTACAGCTCCTGTTTCAGGGAGTTGAGCATTTGCGCATGCTTATTGGCATCCACCTCGCTACGCAAAATAGACTCAGCACCTTTTACCGCCAAAGCAGCAACTTGTTCACGCAAGGCTTCGCGGGCGCGATTAGCCTCTTGCTCCACATCAGCTTTAGCTTGTGCCGTAATACGGGCAGCCTCTGCCGCAGCTTGGCTTTTTGCCTCTTCTACGATTTGAGCTGCACGTTTTTCCGCATTAGTAACCATTTCGGATACTTGATTGCGGCCGTCGGCCAAGAGTTCTGCAACTTTCTTTTCTGCCTGTTCAAAATCACTTTTACCACGTTCGGCGGCTGCCAAACCTTCGGCGATTTTATCGGCGCGCTCATCCAACGCTTTTGCGATCGGAGGCCACACAAATTTCATAGTGAACCACACCAAACCGAAAAAGACGATTAACTGCGCAAATAAGGTTGCATTTAAATTCACTTTACTTAACCTTCGTATTAGGGTTAATCAAACAAACGGTGTTTCGCCTGTATCGAAACAAAGTCGCGTTCGGATTAGCCTGCAAACGGGTTAACGAAGGCGAACAGCAGAGCAATAGCCACACCGATCAAGAATGCAGCATCGATCAAACCGGCGATCAAGAACAATTTAGTTTGCAGCGGGCCAATCAATTCAGGTTGACGAGCAGAAGATTCCAAATATTTAGAACCAACCATAGCGATACCGATTGAAGCGCCCAAAGCACCCAAAGCTACGATCAAACCACATGCGATAGCAATCAAACCACCCATTTTAAAACTCCTTAAAAAAACAAAGGTTAAACTACGTTGAAAAAAACTACTTACTTTAAAAGTACTCTAAATTTTAATTAAAAATACTTTAGTGCGCGTCATGTGCCTGGCCGATATAAACGAATGCCAAGGCCATGAAAATAAACGCTTGAAGGGTAATTACCAAAATATGGAAAATAGCCCAAATCAAACCGGTGATAATATGGAATACAAACATAATCGGATCTAAGACACCGATACTGCCCGATGCAGCCCATGCACCGCCTAACAAAGCAATCAGCATAAATACCAGCTCGCCCGCATACATATTGCCGAAAAGCCGCATGCCGTGTGAAACGGTTTTAGAGAAAAACTCTACAATATTCAAAACAAAGTTGGCCGGGCCTAATTTCGGTCCGAAGGGTGCGCTGAACATTTCATGCATCCAACCGCCAAAACCTTTAATTTTAACATTGTAATAAATACATACGATCAACACACCCAAAGCCAAAGCCAAAGTAGTGTTAAGATCTGCCGTCGGCACAACACGCAATAAGGCATGATGATCACCAGTTACCGCCTGCCAGGTCATTGGCAGCAGATCAACCGGCAACAAGTCCATGGCATTCATCAGGAACACCCAAACGAATACAGTCAAACCCAGCGGAGCTACGGCTTTACGAGATTGTTCGTTATGAACGATGCTTTTGCACATATCGTCCACAAATTCAAATAGGATTTCAACCGCAGCCTGAAAACGCCCCGGCACACCTGCCGTCGCTTTTTTTGCACCGCGCCATAAGAAGAAAGAACCCAAAATACCCAGCACAAGTGCAAAAAATACCGAATCTATATTGATATACGAGAAATCGGCGATATTTTTTAGGCCTTGCCCCTGGGTAACATCCGACAAACTGGTCAAGCTTTGCAAATGGTGCTTGATGTAGTCGGCAGCGGTAATAGATTCACTTGCCATAACGTTGAACTCTCAAAAATGCTAGAAAAACCACATGACTGACGATAAGCAGCCCCAGAAGAAACGGTATGAAATTTAATTTTTCATGCCACAGGGCAAACACAAACAACATCATCACTACCGACAGTGCTATTTTTAAAAATTCTCCGATGATAAAACCTTTACCGGCAAGCTCTGGATAAGGTTTAAGAAATTTTAAAATCAACACCGTAACTGCTGAAGGAATCAAATAGCACATACCACCTACGGCAGCGGACCAAAACGCCGTCCACCCTTCAATTAATCCGCTTAACACCGACACAACTGCCAAAGCGGCTAACTGCCAGCCTAAAATTTTCGTCATACAACACGCAGCTACATAGAATAATAAGCGGGGCTACTATAATCAAGATAGGTTTAGGCGTCAAGATAATTTGTTAATCTTTGTGAAATAATCTCTTGCATCCGACACATTTTACCGAAGTTCGAAAGTAACACATAAATACGTTACCAACTAAGAATTTACACTTCGCCCATATGTAATATAACGGTTTTTCAAACTGCCAAACCAATCCTAAAAACAGGGCAAAGCCTTTTACCAATTTTTGTTAATATATAAATATAGACTTGGTGTAAAACCCGACTTATGTAAAATCATCACATACTGGCAGGCAAATAAACTACATTCAACTACAAAATATAAGCCTAACCCGATTGCACTTACCACTACATATCTCATAAAGGTAGCGGCCTCGGGCTCAAATTGGTGCTTTATATGACTGCCAATCAATAAGGCTGCCCCAAAAGCAGCCTTATCAATAGTAAATAGCTAATGAAATTATTAAAAGTTTATTAAAAACTACTATCCACACCCAAACTTCTCAACAGGGCCTCTAATGTTTCCGGTGAATCAAAGTGCAAGATAATTTTGCCTTTTTTCTGATTACTAGTTTGGATTTCAGCGTTTACGCCCAAACTTTCGGTTAAACGCTCGTTCAAGCGGCGAATATCAGGGTGTATATTTTTAGGCACATCGCTTTTTTTAGCCTGCTGCACCATTTGGCTGCGACGCTCCACTTCTCGTACAGACCACCCGTTTTTCACCGTTTTATGCGCCAAGGCCAATTGCTCGACTACCGGCAAAGTAAGTAATGCACGAGCATGCCCCATTTCCAAACGGCGCTGGTAAAGCATATCCTGTACAGGTTCGGGCAAGCTCAGTAAGCGCAAACTATTGGAAATTGCACTACGGCTTTTTCCAACGGCCTTAGCTATTGTTTCATGCGTTAAACTAAACTCATCGGCTAAGCGTTTCAAACCGCGGGCTTCTTCAATCGGGTTTAGATTTTCACGTTGCAGGTTTTCAATCAAACCCATGGCCAAAGCCGCTTCGTCATCAATCGTTTTGATAACGACCGGTATTTCCGTCAATCCAGCCAGTTGGCTGGCCCGCCAACGCCGCTCGCCTGCAATCAATTCGTATTGGGATAATCCGCGTTCTCGCACAATAACCGGCTGAATCACACCTTGCGCCTTAATCGACTCGGCCAACTCCTCCAAAGCCTCATTATCCATTTGCACACGGGGTTGGTAGCGCCCCGGTTGGATATCTCCGATAGCCACGCTGGTCAGGCGGTCACCCTCACCACCACCATCTATACTGTTTGCCAATAAAGAATCTAAACCGCGACCTAGGCCGCCTTTGGGTTTTGCCATGTTTGTTCCTTTTCAGACGGCATATTCAAATCTTTCTTATTCTAACCAATAACGCCACACCGATAAAGATACCCTGCCGAACACACCATCCATTACAATATCGCATTAATGTTTATGCAATCACAACGCCTGCTGTTATTCTCAGCATTTCCCACTTGAGGCCGTCTGAAACCATAATGAATTCCACTTATCATTTTGATACCGTTATCATTGGTGCCGGAGCTGCCGGCATGATGTGCGCCGCACATGTCGGTCAAACCGGTAAAACCGTAGCCTTACTTGATCATGCTACCAAAATCGGCGAAAAAATCCGCATTTCCGGAGGCGGCCGCTGCAACTTTACCAACCGCAATCTGAACGGACACGACGGTTCACAATATTTTGTTTCGGAAAACCCGCGCTTCGTACGCCATGCGCTCTCTCGCTACACCAGCCAAGACTTTACAGCCCTGCTCGACAAACACGGCATCGCTTATCATGAAAAACACAAAGGCCAGCTGTTCTGCGATCACAGTGCGCAAGACATCATCCTCATGCTGCAAAACGAATGTGCCACAGGCCAAGTAAGCTGGCATACCGGCTACGATATCCAAACCATCACCACTATTTCAGAAACAGATACAGAATATTTTCTCATCCGCACCGGCAAAGGGCTGTTCCAAAGCCGCAACCTGGTTATCGCTACGGGCGGACTGGCCGCACCTGCCGTAGGCGCCACCCCTTTGGGCTACGAAATTGCCAAACAATTCGGACATACCATCATTACACCACGTGCCGCCCTCGTTCCTTTACGCTTTGAGCATTGGGAACAACTCGGCTACCACACCATGGCCGGTATCGCTCTGCCCGTACGCATCAGTACCGGCAGCGGTAAACAAACCGTAGCATTCGACGAAGACCTGCTATTTCGCCATAAAGGCCTCAGCGGCCCGGCTATCTTACAAATTTCCAGCTACTGGCAACCCGGAGAGCTAATCAGTATCAACCTAGCTCCCGACACCGATTTGGCCGTAACACTCTGCCAAAACAAACACGGGCAAAAAATACAACTCAATAACGCCCTTAAACAACTTTGCCCCCATCTCCCCGAACGCCTGCTCGATTTTTGGCTGCAACAACCCGACTACGCCCCATATTCCGCCCACAAATGGGCAGATATACCCAACCACCTATTGCAACAGCTCGGCAGCAGCCTCAATAATTGGCAGCTTTGTCCCAGCGGTTCAGACGGCCACAAAAAAGCCGAAGTCACCCGCGGCGGCGTAAATGTGAAAGAGATCGACCCCAAAACCATGCAAAGCAAACTGAAGCCCAATCTGTATTTCATCGGCGAAGTGCTTGATATCACCGGTTGGCTCGGCGGTTACAACTTCCAATGGGCATGGGCATCGGCTGTTTGTGCGGCGGAATCCGTTACTGCATGAACCACATCCGCTCTCTCCCCCTTCCCATACTGGTACCCAGCGGCGGACAATGGTGCGTTTACCTGCTGCTGTGCCGTAACGGCGCATTATATTGCGGCATCAGTAACCGCCCCGCCGCCCGCTTTAACGCCCACCTAAGCGGCAAAGGCGCACGCTTCACACGTATCAACCCTCCTGTTTCCATGCGCTTGGTATATAGCGGCCTGTCTCGCAACGAAGCCTGTCGCCTCGAACCGCGCATTAAAAAGCTGACTTCCGAACAAAAAAGAATACTGTGGCATAGTCTGCAGGAATATCTGCCACAGACCGCATCTTCATAAAATAAACCTTTATTATTCCGCTATCCGATATTAAGGCCGTCTGAAAAATAAGTTTCAGACGGCCTTTGCTTTATAATCACAACTATCTTAAATTATTCAGACGGCCTAAATATCATGTCTCAAACCTTATTACTCGTTGACGGTTCTTCCTATCTTTACCGCGCCTTTCACGCCATGGCTCCTTTGACCGCACCCGACGGCACACCCACAGGCGCGCTCTACGGCGTATTGAATATGCTTCGCCGCTTGCGTGCCGATTACCCCCACAGCCATGCCTGCTGCGTATTCGATGCCAAAGGTAAAAACTTCCGCCACGATCTATACCCCGACTACAAAGCCACCCGCCCGCCCATGCCCGACGAATTACGCCCGCAAGCCGAAATGCTGCCCGAATTGGTACGCCTGATGGGCTGGCCCGTATTGGTTGTACCCAATGTAGAGGCGGACGACGTTATCGGCACCTTGGCGCGACAAGGCGAGGCCGAAGGCTGGCAAGTGGTGGTATCCACCGGTGATAAAGACATGGCGCAACTGGTATCCGAACACATCACTCTGGTGAATACCATGAGCAACGAAACACTGGATATCGAAGGCGTGAAAAACAAATTCGGCGTTGCCCCCGCACAAATCCGCGATTATCTGGCCTTGATGGGCGACAAGGTCGATAACGTGCCCGGCGTAGAAAAATGCGGCCCCAAAACAGCGGTGAAATGGCTGGAAGCCTACGGTACCTTGCAAGGCGTGATGGAAAACGCCGAAGCAATCAAAGGCAAGGTAGGCGAAAACCTGCAAGCTGCCCTACCGCAATTACCGCTTTCTTATGAATTGGTTACCATTAAAACCGATATCGACTTGCACAGCGAACTGCCCGAAGGCTTGCACAGCCTACACCGCAAAAGTCCGCGCTGGGCACAGTTGGCGGTTGAATTCAAGCGCCTTAACTTCCGCACTTGGCTGAAAGAAGCCGAAGAACGCATGCACGAAGGCAACGGCGATTTATTCGGCAGCGCCGAAATCGGCGAGCAAGCCGCACAAGCAGCATTGGCACCAACCGATACGCCATCTGAAAAAGCCGCCGCCCCCTCAAACCTCGATTACCAAGCCATTACCACCGAAGCCCAACTGACAGCGTTACTAAACAAACTGGAACAAGCGGGTACTATCGGCATCGATACCGAAACCACCAGTCTCAACCCGATGGAAGCGCAATTGGTCGGCATCAGCATGGCCTTTGCCGCGGGCGAAGCCGTTTATATCCCGCTTGGGCACACGACTACCGCCGCTCCAGAACAGCTTGATTTACAAACCACCCTAGGCCGTCTGAAACCGCATTTGGAAAATGCCGCACTGAAGAAAATCGGCCAAAACCTCAAATACGACCAACACGTTTTCGCCAACTACGGCATTACCCTAAGCGGCATTGCCGGCGATGCCATGCTGGCTTCTTATATTATCGAAAGCCATTTGGGACACGGTTTGGACGAATTGGCAGAACGCTGGCTCGGCCTACCCACCATTACCTATGAATCCCTATGCGGAAAAGGTGCCAAACAAATCGGCTTTGCCGACGTGGCATTGGCGCAAGCCACCGAATACGCCGCCCAAGATGCCGATTTCGCCCTGCGTATCGAAGGCCATCTGAAAGCGCAAATGGATGCCAAACAGCTTGAAATGTACGAACAAATGGAGCTGCCCGTCGCCCAAGTATTATTTGAAATGGAGCGCAACGGCGTTTTGCTCGACAAAGACGAACTGGCGCGCCAAAGCCATGAACTAGGACGAGAACTGCTTGATTTGGAACAACAAGCCTATACGATTGCCGGGCAGCCCTTCAACCTCAATTCGCCCAAACAACTGCAAGAAATCCTGTTCGATAAAATGGGCATTCCCACCAAAGGGCTGAAGAAAACCGCATCGGGCGGCATTTCCACCAACGAGGCCGTGCTTGAAACACTCGCCCCCGACTATCCGCTGCCGAAAATCATTCTGCAAACCCGCAGCTTAGCCAAACTCAAATCCACCTACACCGACAAGCTGCCCGAAATGATCAATCCCCAAACCGGCCGCGTACACACCACCTACGCCCAAGCCGTAGCGATTACCGGACGGCTGGCCAGCAACAATCCCAACCTGCAAAACATCCCTATCCGCACCGAAGAAGGCCGCCGAGTACGCCGCGCCTTTATCGCACCCACCGGCAGCGTCATTGTTTCCGCCGACTACTCACAAATCGAGCTTCGCATCATGGCGCATTTGAGCGGTGACAAAACCTTGCTTGCCGCGTTCCAAAACGGCGAAGACGTTCACCGCCGCACCGCCGCCGAAGTGTTCGGCATCGCTCCCGAGCAAGTGGGCAGCGACCAACGCCGCTATGCCAAAACCATCAACTTCGGCCTGATTTACGGTATGGGGCAATACGGCTTGGCCAAATCGCTGGGCATTGACAACCTATCGGCCAAAAACTTTATCGACCGCTATTTCGCCCGCTACCCGGGTGTGGCCGAATACATGCAGCGCACCAAAGAGCAAGCCGCCGCACAAGGTTACGTTGAAACCCTATTCGGCCGCCGCCTGTATCTGCCCGATATCCGTGCCGCCAACGCCAACCAACGCGCCGGAGCCGAACGCGCCGCCATCAACGCCCCCATGCAAGGCACCGCATCCGACCTGATCAAACGCGCCATGATCGCCGTTTCCGAGCGCCTGCGTTCAGACGGCCTGCAAAGCAAACTGATTATGCAAGTGCATGACGAACTGGTGCTGGAAGTCCCCGAAGCCGAATGGTCAACAATCCAAACCCTGCTGCCCGAAGTTATGGCCGCCGTGGCAGACGACGTGCTGGACGTGCCGCTGGTAGCAGAAGTGGGTATGGGTGTGAATTGGGAAGAGGCGCATTAAGCATCATTAATCTAAAAGTAACTAAAAATAAGGGGCTGTATTAGATTAGCCTTAAATATCACACCAAATTCGCAAGATTTTAAGTTGCTCTTTTGGTGTACCAAAGTTAAAACGAAATTCGCATTCTTTCAAGAATAAAGGGAAAGATTTTCGGT
>NZ_JBLUPI010000008.1:0-132974 GCF_048060015.1 Neisseria sp. S1 | reverse complement strand
GTGAAAACGTGGCTATTACCGTAGAGCTGATTGCTCCGATCGCGATGGAAGAAGGCTTGCGCTTTGCGATTCGCGAAGGTGGCCGTACTGTAGGTGCAGGTGTTGTTTCTACCGTAATCGCTTAATCAAAAGGATACAGATAAATGGCTAACCAAAAAATCCGCATCCGTTTGAAAGCTTATGATTACAGCTTGATTGACCGTTCTGCACAAGAAATCGTTGAAACCGCTAAGCGTACCGGTGCCGTAGTAAAAGGTCCGATTCCGCTGCCGACTAAAATCGAACGTTTCAACATTCTGCGTTCACCGCACGTAAACAAAACTTCACGTGAGCAGTTGGAAATCCGTACCCATTTGCGTTTGATGGATATCGTGGATTGGACTGATAAAACCACTGATGCTTTGATGAAGCTTGACCTGCCTGCAGGTGTAGATGTAGAAATTAAAGTTCAATAATCATCAAGTAAGATGAAACAAGTAAACCGGGTTGAAATACCCGGTTTTTTATTGGTATGTAAATGTTATTTTAGAGTTTTGTCGGAAGACCATAGTTGGCAGGTTTGATATGACAGTATGCAGGTTTTTATTTTCAGATGGCATGTTATTAAAAAATACCTATTCACTCATACAATTATATTTTGATTGTTTGGTGATTAATTTCAAACGGTTTTTTCAACCACTTCCAATAACCAACCGAGGGCAAAATCTACTGCTTGTTGGCGAATCTTATCACGATCACCGTTGAAATGTTGTTTGGTAGCAAAAATCCTTTGTTTGGTGGCTAACCCAAACCATACCGTACCGATAGGCTTGGCTTCGCTGCCGCCATCGGGGCCTGCAATGCCGGAGATACTCAGGGAGAAGTCTGCTTTTGCAGCCAGTAATGAGCCGAGAGCCATTTCACGTACGGTTTCTTCACTGACTGCACCAAACATATTTAATGTATCAGCATGAACACCTACCAATTGTTGTTTGGCCTCATTACTGTAAGTGGTGAAACCCATATCAAACCAAGCAGAGCTGCCCGGTAAGCGGGTGAGTTCGGCAGCAAGTAGGCCGCCTGTACACGATTCGGCGCAGGTTACCGTATAGCCGTTAGAGACTAAATTTTCTGTAAGGCGGTATAAGGTAGAACGGCTCATATTTTTTCCTTAATAAATAGTTTTTCAGATGGCCTGAAAATGATCTACTTTTTCCTGGTAGCTTTTTAGTAGGGTAGCCGATCGGTTGAATTGCTCGGATTCCTTTGCGTCCAGAGGTTTGTCAATGACACGTACCGCGCCTAGACGATTGATAACGGCGGGCACGCCGATATAAACACCCTCTTGCCCCATTTCGCCTTGTAGCAGTGTTGAAACGGTCAGCACTACGTTTTGATTATGTAAAATGGCACGAGAGATACGGCTTAGGCCCATAGCTATACCGTAGCAGGTGGCACCTTTGGCTTCGATAATGTCATAAGCGGCATTACGGACATCACGGTGAATACGCTGCATTAATTCTTGGCCGTCGGGTCGGTTTTCAAGTAATTTTTGCAAAGGCATTCCCGCAATGCTGGCCGAACTCCAAGCTGCAATGACGCTGTCGCCATGTTCCCCTATCATGTGGGCATCTACGCTGACGGGGGCGACATCAAAGGCCTGTCCCAAACAATTGCACAAACGGGCGGTATCGAGAATAGTACCCGAACCGATAACTCGTTCTTTTGGTAAGCCGGAAAATTTCCATGTGGCATAAGAAAGTACGTCAACGGGATTAGTGGCGATTAGGAAAATGCCATCGAAACCCAAAGCCATTACTTTGCCGACAATGCTGTAAAATACTTGCAGATTATTCTCGATTAAATCAAGACGGGTTTCTCCCGGGCGTTGCGGTACGCCGGCACAAATGCACACAATATCGGCATCTTCACAATCATCGTAGGTACCGGCAGTGATTTTTACAGGTGTAGCCGCATAGAGGATGCCGTGTTTTAAATCCCGTACTTCGGCACGAACGCGGTTTTCATCTAGATCAATCAGTACCATTTCATCACAGTGCCCTTGGTTGAGCATTGCGAAAGCATAGCTGATGCCGACGGCTCCGGTGCCGATAATTACAACTTTATTGCCGACTTTGCGGATCATGGCTTACCTCCTATTGAGTTTGTTTTTAATATATTGTCGACAGCCGTTTCAGACGGCCTGCCGTTGCGGATGCGTAAATTCAAACAGGTATACTTTTATGGCGTATGCCTTGTTTTTATGTTTGATCAGTCTTTTAAATTATATACCTTTGCCATAGATATTAAGATTTAAATTAGGTTAAAGCTGCCATGAAGAGATGGCGGCAATCTGTTAAAATCCCGATAACACATCATTAAGAGAAAAGAAAATGAATATTCCCGCTATCGAAGCCGCTTTGGCGGCAGTCTCGATTCCAGACAGTAACCGTACGCTCGGCAGTGAAAAAGCGGTTGAGAGCATTGCCGAACATTCAGACGGCCTGTATATCCAATTGCGCTTTGGTTATCCCGTAGGGCATATTGCTGAAGAGTTAGGCAGCCGTATTGAGGCCGCGATTCTGCGGTTGGCAGGTGATGTACCGTTACATTTGGGTATTTCTACTGCTATCGACACTCATAAGGTTCAACCTGGTGTTGCGACGATTAAAGGTGTAAAAAATATTATTGCCGTTGCTTCGGGCAAAGGCGGTGTAGGCAAATCGACGACTACGGCCAATTTGGCTACCGCTATGGCGAAAATGGGTGCACGCGTAGGCGTATTGGATGCGGATTTGTACGGCCCCAGCCAGCCGACTATGTTTGGTGTGGCAGATGGTAAGCCCGATCAGAATGATGGCAAGTTGGTGCCCGTATTGTCGGCAGGCGGTGTACAGGTGATGTCTATCGGCTTTTTGGTAGATACCGATCAGGCAGTCGTTTGGCGTGGTCCTATGCTTTCCCAGGCATTACAGCAGCTTCTGTTTCAAAGCGAATGGGACGATGTGGACTATCTCTTCATCGATTTGCCACCGGGTACCGGTGATGTACAGCTGACTTTATCGCAAAAAATTCCGGTAACCGGTTCGGTAGTGGTAACAACACCGCAGGATATTGCGTTGATTGATGCGAAAAAAGCGGTGGATATGTTCCAAAAAGTGAATATTCCGATTTTCGGAGTGCTGGAAAATATGTCGGTGCATATTTGCAGCCATTGTGGTCACGCCGAAACCATTTTCGGTAGCGATGGCGGTAAGGATTTGGCGGTTAAATTAAATGTACCGCTACTGGGCCAGTTGCCGCTGAGCCTACCCGTACGCGAGGCAATGGATCAAGGTACGGTGCAGGCTTTGTTTGAGCAGCAGCCCGCGATTGCAGAGCTTTATACGCGTGCTGCTTGGCAGGTTGCTTTGGCTGTGGCCGATAAAGGCCGTGACTTCAGCAGCCGTTTCCCTAAAATTGTGGTGGAATAAGTTTGCCTTCACTGTAAAAAATGCCGTCTGAAAAATTTTCAGACGGCATTTTTCATATTGTATACTGGGGTTTATCAAACACCTTGTTTTAGGCTGGCTTCGATAAAACCGTCCAAATCGCCATCAAGCACGGCTTTGGTGTTGCCGACTTCATAACCGGTACGCAAATCTTTGATGCGTGAAGAATCCAAAACATACGAACGGATTTGGCTACCCCAACCCACATCGCTTTTACCGTCTTCCAGTGCTTGTTTTTCCTCATTGCGTTTGCGCATTTCCAGCTCAAACAGTTTGGAACGCAGCATTTCCATCGCTGCCGCTTTGTTGGCGTGTTGAGAACGGTCGTTTTGGCACTGTACGACAATACCGGTCGGTTCGTGGGTGATGCGCACAGCGGAATCGGTTTTGTTAATGTGCTGACCGCCGGCTCCTGATGCGCGGTAGGTGTCGATGCGTAAGTCGGCAGGGTTGATTTCGATTTCGATGCTGTCGTCTACTTCAGGGTAAACGAATACCGATGAAAAAGAAGTGTGGCGTTTGTTGTTGGAATCGAAAGGAGAGTAGCGAACCAAACGGTGTACGCCGGTTTCGGTACGCAGCAGGCCGTAAGCATATTCGCCTTCCAAGCGGATGGTGGCACGGTTGATACCGGCGATTTCACCGTCGTCTTGCTCCAATACCTCTACTTTGAAGCCTTTGCGTTCGGCATAGCGCATGTACATGCGCAGCAGCATGCCTGCCCAGTCTTCGGCTTCGGTACCGCCCGCGCCGGCGGTAATGTCGATAAAGCAATTGTTGGGGTCGGCTGGTTGGTTGAACATACGCTTGAATTCAAGTTCGGCCATTTTGGCTTCGAGTCCGGCTACGTCTTCAACAATGGCGGCAAAGCCTTCGTCATCGCCTTCTTCTACTACCATTTCTACTAATTCGCGGTTGTCTTCGATACCGCTGCCGATGGCATCCAGTGTGAGTACGATGCCTTCTAGGATTTTGCGCTCTTTACCGATTTCTTGGGCTTTTTTCGGATCATTCCACAGTTCGGGATCTTCGGATAGGCCGATTACTTCTTCTAGGCGGTCTTTTTTACCTTGATAATCCATATATTCGCGGATATCGGCACTACGGCGCTCGAGATCGGCAAGCGTGTTGTTGAGCTGGTTGATTACTTCGGCTTCCATAATTGCATTCACTTAAAAATTTAGCTGGCTATTGTACTGGATTTGCACGGTTTTTACTATGAAAATGCCGTCTGAAGGTTTTCAGACGGCATGAAAATCATGAGAGTATTTTTATCGGTTTGCGCTGCTTAACGAGGCTGGTATCGTGCCAAGGCGGCGCGGATTTGCGGTAGAGCGGCTCGCGCGGCATCTTCTCCCAGTTTGATGGCTTGCGTTTTTTGGTCGAAACCGCCGATAGCCCCCAGCTGCTGTACTTTTGGTTTGATAACGACGGTAGCTTTGCCTAATTCTTGGTTAAGTGCGGAAGTGCTCATAATGTTGAGGCTTTGGTCGAGATAGGCGAAAAAGCCCGAACCGGAAAGTTTGGCGGGTTTGGCGGAAATATCGACGGCAATCACCACGTTGGCGCCCATGTTGCGGGCGGCTGTTACGGGTACGGGAGCGGTAAGCCCGCCGTCAACATAGCGGCGGCTGCCGATAACCGTGGGTTGGAACACATTCGGAATACTCACCGAGGCGCGTACGGCTTGGCCGGTATTGCCGGTGTTGAAGGAGACCATACGGCCCGTTTCCAAATCGGTGGCGACGGCGGCAAATTTTTTCGGCAGGTTTTGCATCGGGCGGTTACCGACTTTACGGTTGATGTAGTCTTGCAGTTTTTGCCCGCGGATAAAACCGGTAGTGGATAAGGTCAGATCGACGACATCGGCTTTTTCCAAAATTTCGGCCTCTAATTCGAGACGGTCGGCGCTCATGCCCGAGGCGTACAGGCTGCCGACAACCGCCCCCGCACTGGTGCCGGTAACAATGTCTACGGGAATATTGTTTTGTTGCAATACTTTAATCACGCCGATATGGGCAAAGCCTTTGGATGCTCCGCCACCTAAAGCAAGACCGACGACTGCGCGGGGTTTTGCGGCGGTAGTGGGTTTGTCCGGAGCAGTACGGGTTGTGCCGCAGGCAGCGAGAGTAAGGGCCGTGAGTGCGAGGAGGGCGGTGCGAAATATCATCATGGTACTTTCCGGTGGTTCGCAGGTTGTTCGGATACTGGCATGTGGTTTACCAGCGTTCCCAAATGGTATCTTTGTACGGAGACGGGAAAAGCTGTGGCATGGCAGTTTTGCAGGTTTAGAATTTCTTTTTAGGAGAACAAAATTATAGCGTCTGTTCGGATAACAATCACCTGTGCCGTCTGAAAACATGATGTAAAGAAAAAATGTCAGATTTCAGACGGTAGGGTCAATTGTCGGCGCAAGTATCGCCCTGACGGTACATATCACCGCGTATGGTATAGGCTTACCGTTTTGATGGCGGATCTCTTGGGTAACACCCAAATGGTCGGAATTATGTTTGCGGTAGCTGAAATCGAAGAGATCATCGCCGCATACGGCGCGAAACGAGGCTTCCGTATCACTTTGTTTGACTTGCGATACGGTACAGCCGTCTGATTCCAGAGTTTGAATTTCAGTACGGATATAGTTGCGGCTTTCCGTTTCGCCGATGCACATATTTTCGGTGTCCTTAACATATTCGTTACTGCTTGGCCAGCTGATTTGGTGGGGAAACTGCCAGTTGCCGGGTTGTATTTCAAAAGCATGTGCGGTAATGGCGGCGGGCAGTAGTACAAATAAGAGGGGTGTTGTTAATTTCATGAATGGGCTTTCTTGCCGGATGAAAAATTAAGGCCGTCTGAAAAGACCGGGGAGGGCATTCAGACGGCCTGGGACATTTAGAATCAGTTGTTTCTAATGCGATGCAATACTTCTTCTTTACCGATTAGAGCCAACACGGCATCTACGCTTGGGGTTTTGGCCGTACCGCATACGGCCAGCCGCAGCGGCATACCGAGTTTGCCCATCTTAATGTTTTCGGCCTCGCAGAAAGGTTTGAATAAGTCGTGAATGGCTTCGGGCGTCCACTCGTTCAGGCCTTCGAGTTTTTCGGCAAAGCGCAACATCCGTGCAGGTGCTTCTTCATCCCAGTGTTTGGCAATATCTGCCTCGGCCGGAGTGTCTTTGCGGTAGAAATAAGTACATTCGTCCGCCAGCGTATTGAGGTCTTGGGCGCGGTCTTTTACCAAAGCCAATACATCTTCCAAAGCGGGTTTTGCGGTTTCGTGGATACCGCGTACTGCCAGGCGGGGGGCGACGAGTTCGGCCAAACGGGTGTTCGGCGTAGTTTTGATGTGTTCGCCGTTAATCCAGTAGAGTTTTTTCAAGTCCATGCGGCTGGCCGAGGGTGAAACGTCTTTCAGTTCGAACCATTCGATAAATTGTTGCATAGTGAAAAATTCATCATCACCGTGCGCCCAGCCGAGACGGGCCAGATAGTTAAGCATGGCTTCGGGCAAGATTCCCATTTGGTCGAAATCGGTGATGGCAACGGTATCGCCGCTGCGCTTGGAGATTTTCTTGCCTTGTTCGTTCAGAATCATCGGCAGGTGGGCGTATTGCGGCGGAGTGGTGCCCAAAGCTTTGAGAATGTTGATTTGTTTGGGTGTGTTGTTGACATGGTCGTCGCCGCGGATAACGTGGGTAATGCCCATGTCGTAATCATCGACTACTACGCAGAAGTTATAAGTAGGCGTGCCGTCGGCACGGGCGATGATTAAGTCGTCCAATGCTTCGTTCGGGATAGAAATTTCACCTTTAACCAAATCGTGCCATGTAGTGGTGCCTTCAATCGGGGTTTTGAAGCGTACTACCGGTTCACGGCCTTCGGGTATCGGAGGCAATGTTTTACCGTCTTCGGGGCGCCAGCGGCGGTCGTAAGTGGCGGTGCCTTCTTTTTCGGCTTTTTCACGCATTGCCTCCAGCTCTTCTTTGCTGCAATAGCAGTGATAGGCATGGCCTTGTTCGAGCAGTTGGGCAATTACGGCTTTGTAACGGTCGAAATTTTGTGTTTGGTAAACCACATGGTCGGCATTGTCGTAGTGCAGGCCTACCCAGTTCATGCCGTCTAAAATAACATTTACCGATTCGGCGGTAGAGCGTTCGAGATCGGTATCTTCGATACGCAGCAGAAATTCGCCTTTGTGTTTGCGGGCAAATGCCCATGAAAATAAGGCGGTACGTACACCGCCGATATGCAGGTAGCCGGTGGGGCTGGGGGCAAAACGGGTTTTAACGGTCATGTTTGGAATTCCGGTTCGGTTTCTAAAGGCTTTTATTTTATGCGCTTCAAGGCCGTCTGAAAACCTTTTCAGACGGCCTGGCGCAACTGAAAAATGCTACAATGGACACTTTATCAGAACGACTGTCCGAACATATGAAAAAAGCACCCAAATCATTCGAAGAAGCACTCAAACGTTTGGAAAGCCTGACCCAGGCCATGCAAAGCAGCGAAATGCCGCTGGAAGAAGCGTTGGCGGCCTATCAGGAAGGTAAAGAACTGGTGCAGTATTGCCAGCAGAAGTTGGCTGAAGTCGAGCAAAAATTACAAGTTTTGGATGCGGGCGAGCTAAAGGAGTTGAGCTTAGATGCAAGCGAATGATTTGAAAAGTTGGCAGCAGAAAGCCCAAGCTCAGACGGAGCTGGTGTTGTCGCGTTTGCTGCCCGACGAGAGCCAGACACCTGTCCGGCTGCATGAGGCGATGCGTTATGTGATATTGGGTGGCGGCAAACGATTGAGACCCTTGCTGGTGTTGGCGGCTGCCGAACTGGGCGAGGCTGATGAAACGGCATTGGCGCACGCACTGGCTGCCGTCGAGATGATTCATGTGTATTCGTTGGTGCATGACGACATGCCGGCGATGGATAATGACAGCCTCCGCCGTGGCAAGCCGACCTGTCATGTGCAATATGATGAAGCGACCGCACTTTTGGTGGGGGATGCGTTGCAAACCCAGGCATTCGAGGTATTGAGCCGCCCCAGCGGCTTGGCTCCTGCCCGCCAGTTGCAAATGGTTGCCGTGTTGGCGAAAGCTTCGGGCAGCTTAGGTATGGCGGGCGGCCAAGCGATTGACTTGGCCAATGTTGGCAAAGAGATGGACCAAACCCAATTAGAACAAATGCACGGTTTGAAAACCGGTGCGCTGATTCGTGCCGCGGTGGCACTGGGTGCGCTTTCCTGCCCGGATTTAGATGATGCCGCCTTGGCGCGTTTGGACGAGTACGCGCAAAAACTCGGTTTGGCATTTCAAGTAATAGACGATGTGCTCGATTGTGAGGCCGATACCGTTACATTGGGTAAAACGGCAGGTAAAGATGCGGATGCCGATAAGCCGACTTATGTGAAGCTGATGGGGCTGGTCGAGGCGCGCGCGTATGCGGAAACTTTGGTTGCCGAGGCAGTTGCATTATTGCAGCCGTTTGGCGAGGCAGCTGCCCGTTTGCGCGGGTTGGCCGAATTTGTTACGGCGCGTAAGCATTAAACGCTTTATTTTTGTATCAGTCCAAACGGTTTGTGGCGAGAAAATGCCGTCTGAAAATTAAATTTTCAGACGGCATTTTGTTTTTCAATGATGAAAGGTAAACAAATTTGGTGTGGTATGTTTTTAAATGCCGCGCGGAGGGTTATTCCACCTGCAAGGACTTTAAAACAAGTTGTCCATAACATCCTTAGGTTTTGCCGGAGTTTGGGGGCGGGGAGCCGGTTTTTCGACTGCCTGATTTTGCGGTTGGGGCTTAGGTTCCGCCTTAGGCAAAGGTTCGGGTGTTACGTTTTTGGGTAAAACGGGTATTTCTGCGGGAGTAGCGGCGGTTTGTTCACGATGTTTGGGGTGTTGCTTTGTTCCGCTGTTTCGGGGTTGGGGCGCTACCGCAGTTGGTTGCGGTTGGGAGGTTTCGGTAGCAGATTCGGTACTGTCATTAGTTGCCTGCTCGACAGGGGCTGTGTTTTGATTTGTAGAGGCAGGTGCGACTGCTCCCGGTACAGAATCTTGCGCTCCGCGGGGGGATAAAATTTCTACGGTATTGCTGTTTGCGGTTGGATTTTGTGTGCTGGGCTGATCAGGGGTCTGCATGGTGCGGGCAACGCCGATAACCAAGGCGAGAACCAAAAGGCTTACCAATATGAACGCGGCAAGCAGTAGGTGTTTGGGAGTGAGGCGGAAGCCCGGTTTGGCAGCTTTTTGTTTGGGGTCGGACATTATTGATCTCTATGATGTGCAGGCCGTCTGAAGGTTTCAGACGGCCCTGATATTATTTATTGGTTGAATGTTTCATAAAGGGTAACGACTTTTTGCACGCCTGCGGTAGTGCTGACTTTCTCGGTAACGGCAGCTTGTTCGGCAGGAGTGAGAATCCCCATTACGTAAGTTACGTTGCCATAGGTAACGATTTTAACGCGGCTGGGGATAACACCTTGAATACCGAGTAAGGTGGTGCGGACTTTAGAGGTATTCCAAGTGTCGGCGGCTACATCGTTGAAGGTGCGCGCCTGAGGGGCGATTTCGATATAGTTGTACACTGCTTGGGCGGCTTGCTCGGAGCGGGCGACTTGTTCGACAAACTGTTTTTCGCCTTCGGTCGCTACTTGTCCGAGCAATAGGATATGGCGGTTATAGCTCACGACGGCCAGTTTGGGATCGTAGCCCGTGGTTTGGTTATTTTGCCGCAGATAGGTTTGTGCGGTATTTCTGATGCGGACTTCCATAACGCCGTCGTCTGCCTGTGCACCGGTACTGCGACGGTCGATAGCTGCCGCGCCGCCGAGTGCTGCGCCGCCGAGTGCCGCTCCTACACAGCCGCTAAGGCCTGTGGCCAGCAGTGCGGCTAGAATCAGATTACGGGTATGCGGTAGAAAATTCATGCAAACTTCCTTTCTGGTAGAAATCAATCGGCGGTTTGAAGCCTTTTCGGCCGAGGTTGATACAGTTGTTTTAATGTTTTACGGCTATGCGATCAACCGTAAAGTCGGTAAAGCGGCTTTCTTTTATGCTTCCAGCAGCATGCTGTCGATGCAGTCGCATAAAGCATGGATGAGCAGGATATGCACTTCTTGAATCCGGGCAGTACGTTGGTGGGGTACGTTGAGCAGGATATCATTGTCTTTGAGCATCGCGGCGATTTTACCGCCGTCCCGCCCGGTCAATGCGACAACTTTTATATCGCGCTCGTGTGCCGCTTCTATGGCTTTAATCACGTTGCCCGAGTTGCCCGAGGTGGAAATAGCCAACAGCACATCGCCCGCACGACCTAAAGCGCGCACTTGCTTGCTGAATACTTGGTCGAAACCGTAATCGTTGCCGATGGCGGTGAGGGCGGAAGTATCGGTAGTGAGGGCGATGGCGGCCAGCTCCATGCGCTCTTGCTCGAAACGGCCCGTCATCTCGGCGGCAAAGTGTTGCGCGTCGCCTGCCGAACCGCCGTTGCCGCAAGCGAGGATTTTGCCGTCTTCCATCAGGCATTGGAGCATCATTTCGGCGGCGAGCGCCGTCGGTTCGCTCAATACTTCGGCGGCTTGCTGTTTGGTTTCGATACTTTGTGCGAAATGTGCGGCTACGCGTTCGGTCAGATTCATTTAACTGATTATCCTGTAAGGTTTTTTACCCATAAAGGCGGGTTGCTGCCTTCGATTAAGACCGCATCCAGGCGGCAGGGCGTATTGCTCAGATGCTGTGTTTGCAGATAATGTTCCGCACTGCGGTGCAGTTTGGCCAGCTTGGACGGCGTGATGCTGTGGGCAGCCCCGCCGTAAGTCGGCTTCTGGCGGTATTTTACTTCAACAAACAAAATTGTGTTACCGCTTTTGACTATCAAGTCGATTTCGCCAAAAGGGCAATGCCAGTTGCGCGCCAGTAGTTTGCAGCCTTGGGCTTGTAAAAATGCCAGTGCGGCGTCTTCTCCCGCCCGGCCTTGTTTGTGGTTTAAGCGCATAACAATCCCCGTTATAATTAAGGCCTTTCAGACGGCCTGTTTATTCTTATGCAAAAACACTATCAAAAAGCCTGCGACAGTATTATGTCGGGAACATTATACGTGGTGGCTACACCTATCGGCAATTTGGCCGACATTACCTTGCGTGCGTTGGCTGTATTGGGGCGGGCGGATTTGGTTTGCGCCGAGGATACGCGAGTGACCGCCCAACTTTTGAGTGCATATCAGATTCAGGCTAAATTGCTGAGTGTGCGCGAACACAACGAGCAGCAGATGGCCGATAGAATCATTGCCGAGTTGGCTGCGGGCAAGGTGGTCGCCCAAGTGAGCGATGCGGGTACGCCCGCCGTGTGTGATCCGGGTGCCAAGCTGGCTGCGCGGGTGCGAGAAGCCGGTTATAGAGTTGTGCCTGTTGCCGGAGCCAGTGCGGTGATGGCGGCATTGAGTGTGGCGGGGGTGAGCGAGCCGGATTTTTATTTCAATGGTTTTCTGCCGCCCAAGGCGGGAGAGCGTCAAAGACTATTGGCTTCTTGGGCTGAAGCGGATTATCCAGTCGTGATGTTTGAAACGCCCCACAGGATTGAAGCGGCTTTAGCTGAAATGGCCGCACTTTTCCCCGAGCGAGGGCTTTTGCTGGCGCGGGAAATATCCAAAACATTCGAAACTTTTTTAAGCGGTTCGGTAGTGGAAGTGCGGGATATGTTGAAAGCCGATAGCAATCAAAGCCGTGGTGAGATGGTGTTGATTCTGCATCCCGCACAGGTGGTGAAACATAGTGATTTGCCCGAAGCGGCACAACAGGTGATGAAGGTATTGGCTGCGGAGCTGCCGACCAAGCAGGCTGCCGATTTGGCTGCCAAAATTACGGGCGAAAGCAAAAAGGCGCTGTACGATTTGGCGTTGACTTGGAAAAATCATTGATACGGCGGCCTGATAATAGTTGATAGGTTGTTTGATAAAAATGCCGTCTGAACGTGGTTTCAGACGGCATTATTTATTTTTATCTTATGGTTGAAAGCAGAAGGTTTTACAGAGCTTTAAAGGCTGAAATGCTTGGATACCCAACCGATAATTTCGGCAGCTACTTCTTCGGGGCCGCCCGGATTACCAATGCGTATCCCCTCTTCATCGGCATCCAGTTCTTCTAAAATATCCAATTGCGATTGCAGCATATCCGCCTTCATATAATGGCCTTTTCGAGCCAACATACGTTCTAGGTTGATTTGGTGGGGCGGGGCAAGATGGATAAATACCACTCTGCCTTCGGCTTCGCGTAGGATGTCGCGGTATTTGCGCTTGAGTGCCGAACAGGTTACGACACTGTGGCTTGCTCCTTCGCGGCTTTGGCCGCTCATCCAGTCGCGTAGATTGCCTAACCAAGGGTAACGGTCTTCATCAGTGAGCGGAATGCCGTTGCCCATTTTGTCGCGGTTGGCCTGGGTATGGAAATCGTCGCCTTCCGCATACGCACAGTTGAAATATTTTTGCAGGGCTTGGGCCGCGGTGGTTTTACCGCAGCCGCACACGCCCATCACCACAAAATGTACGGTTTGTCCGTTCATGGCGGCTGTCCTTCGAATAAGTTATAAGATACTGAATGCGAGTGCGGAAAGGGCGAAGCCTACAATGGCAATCAGGGCTTGGTTTACCGTCCAGGTTTTCAGGGTAGTAGGCACATCCATATTCAGCAGCCGGCCTACCAGCCAGAAACCGGAGTCATTCACATGGCTGGCGAATACCGAGCCGGCAGCAGTTGCCAATACCACGCAGGCCAATTGCCAATCGCTGTAACCGGCAGCGGCAACGGCCGGAGCCATCAGAGCCGCGGCAGTTGTTAAAGCGACGGTAGCCGAACCTTGTGCGACACGTAATACCAAGGCAACCAAAAAGCAGCCGAGCAATACGGGAATACCCATGTCGGCCATGCTGTCGGCCAAGGCTTTGCCGATACCTGATGCACGCAATACGCCGCCGAACATGCCGCCCGCACCGGTAATCAGAATTACCGAGCAAACAGGAGCCAGTGCGCCGTCAATGGTTTTTTCCAAAGCAGAAGCCTGCTCGCCGCGTTTGCGCCCCAATACATACATGGCAACCAATACCGAAATCAACAATGCGATTGGGGTCGAACCGATCATGCGCAGCGCCTGTACCCAAGTTTCGTCTGCGCTGACTACTTTTTCACTGATTAAGGTGGCCAAGCCGGTATTCATAAAAATCAGCAGCATCGGAATCAGCATAATGCCGATGACAGTACCCGCTTTGGCGGGTTGTTTCGGTTGGTCGTTATCTTGTGCGCCGCCGCTGAGTAAATCCGGTACGGGTACATGGATGCGTTTGCTTAAGAATTGGCCGAGCAGATAACCGCTCACGTACCAAGTAATTACAGCCAACGGCAAACCGAGTAACAATACTTGGCCGACACCTGCACCGTAAAATTCACCGGCGGCAATCGGGCCCGGATGCGGCGGCAGGAAAACGTGCATTACCGAAAAAGCACCGATAGACGATAATCCGTAAGCCAATACGGGTGCTTTCATACGGCGTGCGGTTGCGAAAACGATAGGCAGCATGACTACCAAACCGGCGTCGAAGAAAATCGGAAAACCGAAAATCAAAGAGGCGATACCCAGAGCAAAGGGAGCGCGCTTTTCACCAAACATACGCACCAAAGCATCTGCCAACGATTGTGCGCCGCCCGATGTTTCGACCAGGCGGCCGAGCATCGCGCCTAACCCGACCAATATCGCCACATTGCCCAGTGTGCCGCCGAAGCTTTTAATCAAAACGTCGTTAACGATACTGCCCATGGGGAGGCCTGTTGCGATGGCGGTTATCAGGCTGACTAAAACCATCGTCAGCAGCGCATGCACGCGGAATTTTATGATCAGCACTAAAATCAGTGCGATGGCGGCAGCGGCAATCCCTAATAAAGGGCCGGTGCCCAAAGTTTGGGTCCAGTTGTCCATAAGTTACTCCTGTATGATGTTTGATAACGGAAATCTCTTTAGGAAAATATCCGAAGTTCTGTATATGATTGATTTTGGTTTACAGTAGATTTCGGAATGTAGCGGAATGTAACTGTACTTTATCAGTTGTGCAAATAATGATTCTGACTTGTGTCAAAATTGAATTTATTTTTAACAATTTGATAGATATAAAAAATAAAATGCGTTAAATGTAATTTTTAACGCATTTTATTTCATAGTGATGTATTTTTTTGTAAGAAATATTTAGGTTTTCTCAGCCTTCAGACGGCCTTGGCGGTGCGCCGGCGGGTTGTTTGAAGCGGTTGTAAGAAAAGAGATATTGCTCCGGAAATCGGTGTATCCACGCTTCGACATTATCGTTAATCAGTTGTACATCGTTTTCTGTTTGACCGCTGAGTGCGCCTTGCAAAGGTTCGATATGTAAGGCAAAGCCGTCTCCGTTGGGAAGGCGCTCGCCGCAAAAAAACAAAGTGGCCACATTGCTCACATTGGCTAATTTGGCCGCCAGCGTCATGGTGTAGGCTTCGCGGTTGAAAAAACGGGCCCAAATACCGTCACCGCCGCCTGGTACTTGGTCGGGTAGAACGATGGTAGCTTCTGCCGAGCGCAAAGCTTTTACGATCTGCTTTACCCCCTGCATATTGGCCGGTGCGGTACGGCCGTTGTCACGCACCCGACCTGCATTCATGATTTCGCCCAGCCACTCGATTTTGGGCGGGCGGTACATGGCGGTTAAAGGGAACGGCAGGTGTTGGCTGATATAGCGTCCGGCCAAATCATAGCTGCCCAAATGAGGCGTAATTAAAAGCAGCCCTTTGCCCGCATTCAAGGCCGTCTGAATATGTTCCCAGCCGTACACTTCTTTAAACAATCCCGCAATTTCTTCGCTCGGGCGAGTCCAAGCGATCGGCAGTTCCAAACCGCCTTTCATGGTTTCCCGACAAACCGCTTTAATCAGCGTGTCGGTATTTGTGTTGTCTGTTATAATTCCAGCCGATTGAATGTTCTCGCGGATCCGTGCGCGCAGTTTCGGCTGGGTGTGATAGGCCAAAGTGCCGATAAGGTTGCCCATATGGTGCAGCAGAGGCAGCGGAATGGCGGCGATGAAGCGGAACAGCAAGGATATGATTTTTTGCATGGCGGTATATTATTCGGATAAGCATCAGGCTTATTTTAGCAAAGCCCGCCGACCAACCGCGAGAAAATACATGAGCGAATTTTTATTTACTTCCGAATCGGTTTCCGAAGGCCATCCCGATAAAGTGGCCGACCAAATTTCCGATGCCATTTTGGATGCCATTCTGAGCCAGGATCCGACCGCACGTGTGGCGGCGGAAACGTTGGTTAATACTGGTTTGTGCGTGCTGGCGGGCGAAGTCAGCACCACTGCCCATGTCAACTATATCCAAGTGGCGCGCGAAACCATCAAGCGTATCGGTTACAACAGCTCCGAAATGGGTTTTGATGCAGAGGGTTGCGCCGTTATGGTGTGCTACGACGAGCAATCTCCCGATATCGCCCAAGGCGTAAATGAAGGCGAAGGTGTGGATTTGGATATGGGTGCGGGCGACCAAGGCCTGATGTTCGGCTATGCCTGCGACGAAACTCCCGCACTGATGCCGTTTGCCATCTACTACGCCCACCGTTTGATGCAACGCCAAAGCGAAGTCCGCAAAGACGGCCGTTTGCCATGGTTACGTCCGGATGCCAAAGCACAGCTGACTTGCGTATACGATGCAGAAACAGGCAAAGTAAAACGTATCGATACGGTGGTGTTGTCTACCCAGCACGAGCCGCATATCGAGCGCGACGAGCTGATCGAAGCCGTAAAAGAGCATATCATCAAGCCGGTATTGCCGGCGGAAATGCTGACCGAAGACACTAAATATCTGATTAACCCGACAGGCCGTTTCGTGATTGGCGGACCGCAAGGCGATTGTGGTCTGACAGGCCGTAAAATTATTGTGGATACCTATGGTGGAGCCGCACCGCACGGCGGCGGCGCATTCTCGGGCAAAGATCCTACCAAGGTAGACCGTTCTGCCGCTTATGCATGCCGTTACGTAGCGAAAAACATTGTAGCCGCAGGTTTGGCCGACCAATGCCAGATTCAGATTTCTTACGCGATCGGTATCGCTCAACCGACCTCTATTGCCATCGATACTTTCGGTACCGGCAAAATTTCGGAAGAGAAACTGATTAATCTGGTCCGCGAACACTTTGATTTGCGGCCGAAGGGCATCATCCAAATGCTCGACCTGCAACGTCCGATTTATAGCAAAACCGCTGCTTACGGCCACTTTGGCCGTGAAGAACCGGAATTCACTTGGGAGCGCACCGATAAGGCTGCCGCATTAAAAGCGGCGGCGGGCTTGTAATACATTATCCTGAGAGGTGTGCGGCGGTACATGATTGAATGTACCGCCGCTTTTTCTATTGGGTAAATATCCTGATGGCTGATTGGTAATAAACATATAAGGCCGTCTGAAAGCTTAAACAGATATGTTTACAAAAAACTTTCCGTGTAGATAGCAGATGAACAGGCCGGTGCCGGCAGAGATGCGCTGCCCGTATCATGCGTTTCTTATCCGATTGGATTTTGGAAATTTCCTTCAAAGTTTCCTAAAGGTTTCCTACTGTTTGGCCCTGCAAGTTTTCAGACGGCATTGGGGAACAATGTTAAAATAGCCGTTTATTTGCCATCTAGTTCAGACGGCCAGTCTGTTTATCCGAATGCTCACCGATCTCGAAAAAAACGCTATCCGCGACCACTATCAAAATATCGGCAAAAATCTGCCCAATTTCCGTCCGCGTGCCTCACAGCGGCAGATGATCGCCGCTATTGCCAATGCTTTTTCACGCAGCAAAAGCCGTGTCGAAGGTGAAGAGGTACCCAAGCGGGAGGGGGAGAGTATCGCCGTGATCGAGGGGCCGACAGGCGTCGGAAAAAGTTTGGCTTATCTTTTGGCCGGCGGCATTATGGCGCAAACACGGGGTAAGCGGCTGATCGTGTCCAGTGCTACTGTTGCATTGCAAGAGCAGCTGGTAGACCGTGATTTGCCGTTTTTGGTAGAGCATTCCGGCTTGGAAATGAGTTTTGCGTTGGCCAAAGGCCGTGGGCGTTATCTTTGCCCTTACAAGCTTTACCAGCTCACCCAAAGCAATGCCCAGCAGAACCTGCTTGGCTTTGAAGAAGCGCCGGCAGTTTTGTGGGATAGCAAACCCAAGCCCGAAGAATTGGCATTGTTGCGTGATATGGCCGACCGTTTTGCCGCCCGCAGTTTCAACGGCGACCGTGACAGTTGGCCTGAAAAAATAGATGACACTGTTTGGTTTAAAGTCACTAACGACCGTCACGGCTGTTTGAAAGCTGCTTGCCCTAACCGTGCGGAATGCCCGTTTTACCTGGCGCGCGAAGTATTGGAAACCGTAGATGTAGTCGTAGCTAACCACGACTTGCTGCTTTCCGATATCGGTATGGGCGGCGGCGTGATTCTGCCCGCGCCGGAAAACAGTTTTTACTGTATCGATGAGGCGCACCATCTGCCTAAAAAAGCCCTCAGTCAGTTTGCCGCCGAGCATTCGTGGAACACCGCCGCGTGGACTTTGGAAAAATTACCGGCCCTCACCGGCAAAATAGCCATGGTGACGGATAAAGCGGAAATGGCGAATTTGGCCGACGAAGCGGCAGCCGCTTTATTGGAAAGTTTGCACGAATGGCAATACCACTTGGGAGACGAGCCTGATTTGATGCCGTCTGAAAACAACGAATCCATTTGGTTGTGGCAGGACGGTAAGATTCCCGAATCGTTAGAGTTGTTGGTTTCCAATACCGCCATGGCCGCACGCAGTTTGCTCAAACATCTTTACGGGTTGAATGATGCTCTTGCCGCTTCCCGCCGCGATAAAGAGCAAGACGGCGCGCTGATAGACCGTTTAAGCGGCGAGTTCGGTATGTTTGTGGCGCGTGCCGAACAAATCAGTGCCGTATGGGATTTGATGGCAACCGTGCCTGCCGAAGGCGAAGAACCGTTGGCCAAATGGGTGAGCCGTTCGACGGGCGAGAAAAATGATTATATCTTCAATGCCAGCCCTATCAGCAGTGCCAGTCATTTGGCCAATTGCTTGTGGCGTCGTGCAGCCGGAGCGGTGCTGACTTCAGCCACCTTGCAATCATTGGGTAATTTCAACCTGATTATGCGTCAAACCGGATTGCAGTGGCTGCCTGAAACGACCACCTTGGCACTGCCCAGCCCGTTTGATTTCGATGCCCAAGGCGAATTGTATATCCCACCGCTGTCCGCTAGCCCGAAAGATCCGGCCGCCCATACCGATGAAATTGTCGAATGGCTACCGAAGCTGATTTCTCTCGAAGAGCCCATTGGTACGCTGGTGTTGTTTGGTTCGCGCCGGCAAATGCAAGATGTCGCTTTGCGTTTGCCTGCCGATTATCTGCCGCTGTTGTTGGTACAGGGTGAGCTTTCCAAAGCCGTTTTACTACAAAAGCATTACGAAGCGATTGAGGCCGGGCGGCCCAGCATTATTTTCGGGTTAGACAGTTTTGCAGAGGGGCTTGATTTGCCCGGTGAGGCTTGTGTGCAGGTGGTGATTGCCAAGTTGCCGTTTTCCATGCCCGATAATCCCATTGAGAAAACCCAAAGCCGTTGGATTGAGCAGCGCGGAGGCAATCCGTTTATCGAAATTACCGTACCTGAAGCGAGTATCAAGCTGGTGCAGGCGGTAGGCCGCTTGATTCGCACAGAAAGCGACTATGGAAGGGTGACTATATTGGATAACCGTGTGCGCACACAGCGTTACGGTAAGCAGTTATTGGCGTGTTTGCCGCCGTTTAAGCGTATCGGATGACTATCTTATCCCTAATGATATTGATGTTAGCGTAGTATCTGGAAAACAAATGCCGTCTGAAAAATCTTTCAGACGGCATTTGTTTTCTGTATTAGGAATGTTTGGAGAGTATTAAATAATTAAATGTACTCATATTTGTTTAAAGTAAGCCAGCAGTGTTTGCGGCAGCCAATTGAGATGACCGCGCCCGCTACCGCTGACAAAGCCGACATGGCCGCCTTGTGCGGGTTGGTAGAGGGTTACATATTTAGAAACCTCTTTTTCAGACGGCAAAGCTTCGGGGGGTAGGAAAGGGTCGTTTACCGCATTGAGCAACAATAAAGGAATACCGACATCGTGTAGCAGTGGTTTGCTGGATGCTCGCCGGTAATAATCTGCGGCATCGGCAAAGCCGTGTAGCGGAGCGGTGAAGGCATTGTCGAAATCACGCAAGGTGCGGCAGCGGTTTAAGTATTCGGTATTGAAATTAAAAGCGCGTGCTTTGGGCAGAAGGGTATTGAGAAAGTAGCGGGTGTAGAGCAGGCGTGTCGTGCCGCGGTCGAAGCGCGTTCCGGCGGCAGTCAAATCGAGTGGAGCCGAAATAGCCGCGGCGGCTTTTGGAATAGCGCAGCCTCCGGCTTCGCCGAGATATTTTGCCAGAGCATTACCGCCGAGCGAAACGCCCGCTGCATAGATAGTGCGGTAACGTGCGGCTAATGTTTGCAGCATAAACCCGATTTCGCGGCTATCGCCCGAGTGGTAGTAAACCGGAGCAGTGTTGGGAACGCCGCCGCAACCGCGGAAGTGGGCGACTACTCCATTCCAACCGCGACGGGTTACTGCTTCCATCAACGCTACCGCATAATGGCTACGGCTGCTGCCTTCCAAACCGTGAAATAAAACCACCAATGGTGCGTCTTTATCCGCACTGTCGATAAAATCATAGGCGACCAGCGTTTGCCCTGTGCTGTCGGGCAGCATTTCGCGGCGGTAGAGGGGTGGGGGCGGTTGAAGTGCTTTGGCATAGAGTGTTTGCAAATTACCGCCCACCAGCCAGCGGGGTGTGTGCAGAATGGGTAGGTTGTGCGGAACCGGGGTTGCCATGTTGAGATAAGTCCCTATGGTATAATTTGTTTTATTATAAATGATTTGATTGGGAGCGTTTTATGGGCTCGACAAATAATTGGCTGCACTGGGAAAGGTGGGCTGATAAAACGATGTTGTTCGGCGGAGACCTGTTGGAAGCCTTGGTGATTTTGTTGGTTGGAAAATGGATTGTCGGCAGGATTGTCGCTTTGGTACAAAAAGCATTTGCCCGGTCGAAGGTGGATAAAACTTTGGCGGGTTTTATTATAAATGTACTCAATATCCTGTTGTTGGTTTTTGTGTTGATGACTGCGCTCAGTAAGGTCGGTGTGCCGACTAATTCTGTTGCGGCGCTGATCGGCGGTGCGGGCTTGGCGGTCGGTTTGGCTTTGAAAGACCAGCTTTCCAATTTTGCCGCAGGCGTGCTGATTATTTTGTTCCGACCGTTTAAAGTGGGTGATTTTATTCGCGCGGGCGATAAAGAAGGATATGTTTTGGAAATTAAAATCGTGCAAACTTCTTTGCGGACCGATGCCAACGAAGAGGTGATTATTCCCAACGGCGTATTGATGAGCAGCAGTATCGTCAATAAATCATCATTGCCGCAAAGGCGGGCGCAGGTGGTGGTAGGCGTGGGTTATGGTGCGGATTTGCAAGCGGCCAAGGCGGCCGTGCTACGTGCGGCTACCGAGCATCCGAAAAATATAGAAACGGTCAATCCGGCTACGGTACAGATAACCAATTTGGGATCCGGATCGATTGAAATCACCTTATGGGCATGGACGGAAGAGGCCGATTGGTGGGATTTCCAATGTGATTTGAATGAACGGGTGGTCGAAAATCTCCGCGCAGCGAATATCAGTATGCCGTTTCCGCAGTAACTTCCGTATTGGTATATTAACAGGCCGTCTGAAATTATGTTTCAGACGGCCTGAGTGTTTTCCGCTACCAAACGTTACACAACGATCGCGCCCATTGAGTCCGTAGGTTTGAAGGCTGCCAAAATGCCTTCGATAATGCCGATGACTCCGGGGATAAATGTCCAGCTGAACAAGAAGTATAAAATACCCATCCATACACGTCCGGCGCAAAATTTGTGTACCCCGAACGAGCCGAACAGTAAAGCCATGGCAACATAAAGGGCTTTATTGCAGGTATGCGGATAAGATGCGGCGTAAGAAACCGGTTGCATAGGATTGTTTCCTTCTTAATTAAAAACGTTATGCTCGATAAATGGGGCAGTAGCGGCGAAAATTAAAGTTTAAATATCGGTAAAGAAAAGCAAAAAACAAACGGGCTGCTATCGGCCGTTCGGGTTTGTCGAAAAGGCGGTAAACCGTTTCGGGCCGGTTTCGGATACAAAAGCATCCAGCGGCATATCGTGCGGTTCATGCGGAAAGCGGCCTTCATAATATTGGCAGGCAAATCCGACGCCGATTTTTTTCGGTTGCAGACGGTGGCGTGCGGCAGCCAACGATGCATCGTAATAGCCGCCGCCTTGTCCAAGCCGATAGCCGCAACGGTCAACACCTACCAGTGGCAGCAGCAACAGGTTTAGGCGGTGGATGCGTATTTTCCGGCCTATAAATTGCGGAATATCCGGTCGGCGGCAGCGGCGTTTGCATTCGGCTTTGGCATCGGTTTCGGGGTATGGGGTAAACCAAAGCCGTAAAGCGTCGGCTTCGATATAGGGCAGATAAACTTGTGCACCGCGTTGTCTTGCTTTGCGGGCAAAGTCATGCAGACTTAATTCACTGCCTACCGACCAATAGATGCCGATGCGGGCATGGCGTTTGATATATCGGTAAAGATTGCGGTTGGCTTTGCGCGTGGCACGGGTGCGCTCGCTTGAGCTCAAGCCTTTGCGGGCGAGACGGAATTGCCGGCGTAGGGCGGATTTTTCGTTTTTCAGCATGATGGTCGTGAGGATAGGTTAACGGACAGGCGGATAAACCGTGTGGCAAATATCCTATGGTAATCGTGCAATTGGCCTGTAACACCCAAAATGATATGCCGTTAAGGCCAAATTAGGTATAAGGGCCGTCTGAAAAAGAAAAATATGTGCGGGTAGCGTTTGGTAAGTTTTTCAGACGGCATTTCTTGATTAAAAGCAATCGGCGGCTTAGTAAGCTTAGCCTGGCGAATTGTTAAGTTTGTGCTAGGAGGTTCCGTCCTTGTTGGATATAGTTTTGCATTTCATCGTCAGGAACCATGCTGCCGCCGGTGCTCCAAATCAAATGGGTAGCATTGGCTAACTGGCTGCGGTTGAAGCGTTGCCTGATGCGGTATGCCGAGTTTTCCGCCAGAATGCGCCCGTAGCCGGCAATGCCCGCGGCGGCAGAAGGCTCTACAAATAGGCCGTCGCTGTCGGCCAGTAGGGCGAGTAAGCGGAATAGCTCGCCATCATCTACCGTATAGTAGCCGCTGATGAGGCGCTGCATGGCACGTCCCACTAATCCCGAGGGGCGGCCTACGGCCAAACCATCAGCGGCTGTGCAGTTGTCAAGGCCGATATCGGTAACGGAAATTTGGTCATGCAGGCCACTGTATACCCCCAGCATCATGCAGGGCGAATGTGTGGGTTCGGCAAAGAAACAGTGTACGTTCTCACCGAACGCCAGCTTTAAGCCGAAGGCAACGCCGCCAGGCCCGCCGCCGACGCCGCAAGGCAGGTAAACAAATAAAGGGTGGTCGCTATCGACCTCGATACCGTGTGTTGCAAACTGCTGTTTGAGCCTCTCTCCCGCAACGGCATAGCCTAAAAATAATTGGGCGGAATGCTCGTCGTCTACAAAATGGCAGTGGGGATTGGCGGCAGCCTGTGCGCGACCTGAGGCGACGGCTTCGCCATAATCTCCGGTGTATTCGACTACGGTAACGCCTGCCGCGCGCAGTTTGTCTTTTTTCCATTGGCGGGCATCGGCAGACATATGCACGCTGGCTTTAAAGCCGAGCTTTGCCGCCATAATTCCGATGGAAAGCCCCAGATTGCCTGTGGAACCGACAGCAATTTCGTGTTGTGAGAACAGGGCTTTGGCAGGTGCTGCCGCAAGCATCGCATAATTGGATTGATGCGTTATCAGCCCATTGGTAACGGCTAATTTTTCGGCATGATGCAGTACTTCGTAAATACCGCCCCGGGCTTTAATCGAGCCGGAAACAGGCAGTTGGTGGTCGGCTTTCAGCCAAAGGCGTCCGGTATCGGTAAGGCCGTGCCGATCGGTTAATATTTGTTGTAATTCGGGTAATAAGTAGAGCGGACTTTCAATTATCCCCCCGGCCATTGCGGTTTCGGGAAAGGCCGTCTGAATATAGGCGGCGAAGCGTTGCAGGCGCCGGGCGGCGTCATCTACGTCGGTTTTGTTAAACGGCACATCGCTGATGGCCTCATCATACGGAGGCAGCTCAGGAAACCATTCGGTTTCTTGAGCGGAGGCAAGCTGCTTGATTAAAGGATCTTGGTCGTTAAGGTGCAGATACATATTTTCAGACGGCCTGTTTGAAAGTTAAATAGATAGTGTTGTTCACACATTAAAATCAGTCGGGCAAACAACTTCTGGAGTTATGGCGCAAGATTAATTTATTTGAGGCTTGGAGCAGGCTAACCGAAAACAGGCCGTCGGTGCAATATGGATTATCAATTTCCCTTGGTTGAACTGGCACTATTTTAGTTATTGTGTAAAGTAGCCGGCCACCTGGCAAGCAGGCAAAGGCAGGTGGATTCAGTGTAGAATGCTTCATTTTTCACCGGGTAAACGTAAGCCGGCTTTCCGGTACGGAAACTTAAGGAGGAAACTATGTGGCACATTGTGGCTATCGGCTATTTGTTTGTTACCATCATGTTTGCCGCCGCCCAACCCAGTATCGCACGCGTACTGATTTATTTGATATTTTGGTCGGTACTGCCTAGCTTGTTTGTGTTTTGGGTAGTAAAAACCCGGCGGCGTAACCGATTGGAAAAGCTGCAACAGCAAAAAAATGAAAAGGCACAATAAAACTTTTCATACGGCCTTGTTTCTTATATAATTTCGCAGCTTTCTTTCGGAAGCGGTTTTTTTATTTTTTGAAACGCTCGCACTTTGCGCCAAAGGGTGCTTATTAATCAATAAGTTCTGTGCGCACAAGTGTATGCTTTAACCCTTTAAGGAATATTATGTCTCAAGTTACTATGCGCCAAATGCTGGAAGCAGGCGTTCACTTCGGCCACCAAACCCGTTACTGGAATCCGAAAATGGAACAATACATTTTCGGTGCCCGCAATAAAATCCATATCGTAAACTTGGAAAAAACCTTGCCGTTGTTCCAAGAAGCACAAGACGTGGTACGCCGTTTGGTAGCCAATAAAGGTACCGTATTGTTCGTAGGTACCAAACGCCAGGCGCGTGACATCATCCGCGAAGAAGCTACCCGTGCCGGTATGCCTTTCGTAGATCACCGTTGGTTGGGCGGTATGTTGACCAACTACAAAACCGTTAAACAATCTATCAAACGCTTGGAAGAGAAATCAGCCATCTTGGAAAAAGCTGCCGAAAGCGGCTTTAATAAGAAAGAAATTCTCGACATGCAGCGCGAAGTTGAAAAACTGGAGCGCTCTTTGGGCGGTATCAAAGATATGAAAGGTTTGCCGGATGCGATTTTCGTAATCGATACCGGTTACCAAAAAGGTACTTTGGTAGAAGCCGAAAAATTGGGTATTCCGGTGATTGCCGTTGTTGATACTAACAACAGCCCTGACGGTGTGAAACACGTTATCCCGGGTAACGATGACTCTGCCAAAGCTATCCGTCTGTATTGCCGCGGTATTGCCGATGCAGTATTGGAAGGCAAAAACCAAGCCGTACAGGAAACCGTTGCAGCTGCTCAAGCTGCTGCCGAGCAGACTGCCGAATAAAGCAGTATATGCGAAAGGGGCAACGCCCCTTTTTTCAGGTGGCCTGAATGCTTTTTAAAGGCAGGCGGCCTGAGTCAGTTTTTGATGCGGTGGTATTGGCCGCCGCATTCCGCTAAAAATTTAGGAGTAAGAAAATGTCTGCAATTACCGCAAAAATGGTTGCCGATTTGCGTGCCGCTACCGGTTTGGGCATGATGGAATGCAAAAAAGCCTTGGTTGAAGCCGAAGGCAATATGGAAAAAGCCGAAGAAATCCTGCGTATTAAATCTGGTGCGAAAGCCGGTAAATTGGCTGGTCGTACTGCTGCCGAAGGCGTATTGGCTTATGCTATAGAAGGTAATGTCGGCGTATTGGTTGAAGTAAACTGCGAAACCGACTTCGTTGCCAAAGATGCAGGCTTTGTGGCATTTGCTAATTCAGTAGCAAAAACTGCTGCTGAGAAAAAACCGGCTACTTTGGAAGAGCTGAGTGCCTTGGTAGAAGAAGAGCGTAAAGCAATTATTGCCAAATTGGGTGAAAATATGTCTGTACGCCGCTTTGAAATTATCGAAACCGATAATAACCTGACTGCTTACATCCATGGTGCATTGGCTACCGAAGGTGTATTGGTTGAATACAAAGGTGCCGAAGACGTAGCCCGTAAGGTGGGCATGCACATTGTTGCTGCTAAGCCGCAATGTGTATCTGAAAGCGAAGTGGATGCGGAAACCGTTGAAAAAGAGCGTCGTATTTACACCCAACAAGCTATCGAATCGGGAAAACCTGCCGATATCGCAGAAAAAATGGTAGAAGGCCGCATCAAGAAATTCTTGGCTGAAGTGACTCTGAACGGCCAAGCTTTCGTGATGAATCCTGATCAAACCGTAGCTCAATTCTTGAAAGAGAACGGCGCTGAAGTTGTGCGGTTTGTGCGTTACAAAGTAGGTGACGGTATTGAGAAAAAAGAAGTGGATTACGCTGCTGAAGTAGCTGCTGCTGCCAAAGTGTAAGGCTGCTTTGAAAAAAGCACTCGGATTCAGTCGAATCGGGGTGCTTTTTTTTGGCAAAAAATATATGTTAGGGTTGCCGGCTATTATGTTTTGATGCTGGTTGTATAATCTCTGCCAGATTGTCCGATTGTCAAATCAACGAGTGGCTTTTGCAATTTTTAACGTAAAATCAGAGTACAATGCACGACGATAAAGCATTGTTAAAAAGTAAGCGGTTGCTTTCAGCAAGCTGCTGTTTGTATAGAAATCCATTTTCACCAACTCTTCGCAGATGTAAGGCTGCTTCCTTACATTAGTAGAAATTTCTAAGGCTGTAACCATTGCTGTATTTTTCAACAAAATACCGTGGTTTCAGACGGCCTGCCAATAAAGCCCTATTCTTAAAGAAAGCAAGGTATTCGAATGACTCAGCAAACCAAATACAAACGCGTTTTATTGAAACTTTCAGGTGAAGCATTGCAAGGTCAAGATGCTTTCGGCATCAACCGCGAAACCATCATGCAGATTGTCGGACAGGTAAAAGAAATAATCGATATGGGAGTACAGGTCGGCGTGGTAATTGGCGGCGGTAATATCTTCCGTGGTGTGGCGACTCAAGCACAAGGTATGGATAGGGCGACAGCCGATTATATGGGCATGATGGCGACGGTGATGAATGCCTTGGCTTTGAAGGATGCCTTCGAATCACTAGGTGTAAAAGCCCGTGTGCAGTCTGCACTTTCTATGCAGCAAATAGCTGAAACTTATGCCCGTCCGAAAGCCATCCAATACTTGGAAGAAGGGAAAGTGGTTATCTTTGCCGCGGGTACCGGTAATCCTTTCTTTACTACCGATACGGCAGCTTCTTTGCGCGGTGCAGAAATGAACTGCGATATCATGTTGAAAGCGACAAATGTTGATGGGGTTTATACGGCTGATCCGAAAAAAGACCCAAGTGCAACGCGTTACCAAACCATCACATTTGATGAGGCTATCAGCAAAAATCTGCGCGTTATGGATGCGACGGCTTTTGCCTTATGCCGTGAGCAAAAGCTCAATATTGTCGTGTTTGCTATTGCTAAAGAAGGTGCGCTCAAGCGTGTGATTCAAGGCGAAGATGAAGGCACTTTGGTACATTATTAATCTGTTGGCCAGGCCTGATAACGGGCCTGTTGCCCTTGAGTAATGTGCTTTGCTTGTCGTAAAGCTTCAGGCGCGGTACTATGCGCTCTTATCAAATATTCAGGCCGCTTGAAAACTTTACAATAGATTTCAGACGGCCTCTGCCCTATTATTGTTTATCATCTGTTTAAGAGAATGAAAATATGATTAATGAAATTCAAAAAACTGCTGAAAGCAAAATGCAGCGTTCATTCGAAGTATTAAAAGAAAACTTGGCTAAGGTTCGTACCGGTCGCGCCCATACCGGCTTGCTTGATCAAGTAGAAGTGGAGTATTACGGAAGCCCGGTGCCTGTCAGCCAAGTAGCCAATGTAACTTTGATTGATGCACGCACTATCGGAGTCAAACCTTTTGAAAGCAATATGGCCGCTCCCATTGAAAAGGCTATCCGTGATTCAAACTTAGGCTTAAATCCTGCTTCTGTGGGCGATTTGATCCGCGTGCCGATGCCTATGCTGACCGAAGAGCGCCGTAAAGACCTGATTAAAGTAGTGCGTGGAGAAGCAGAGGAAGGCCGCGTGGCCATCCGCAATGTGCGCCGTGATGCGAATAATGATTTCAAACGTATGCTGAAAGATAAAGAAGTATCGGAAGATGATGCACGCCGCGCCGAAGAGCAGATCCAAAAATTGACCGATAAATATATCGCCGAGGTTGATAAACTTCTTGCCGTTAAAGAAGAAGATCTGATGGCTATTTAAATATCGGAGTAGCCTGATGAGCAGTAGTAGTACGCAAACCATACTCGAGCACACTCAAATTCCGCGCCATATCGCCGTGATTATGGATGGTAATGGCCGTTGGGCAAAAAAACGTCTGCTGCCGCGTGTAATGGGGCATAAAAAGGGATTGAATGCGCTTGAAAATATGGTAAAGCGTTGTGCTGCTTTAGGTGTACGGCATTTAACTGTTTTTGCGTTTTCTACCGAAAATTGGCGGCGCCCGGAAGAAGAGGTTTCTTTTCTGATGGGGCTGTTTTTACAGGCTTTGCAAAAACAAGTGGTGCGTTTGCATGAAAACAATATGCGGCTTCGTGTGATTGGGGATCGTAGCCGGTTTAATGCCGAGATTATCCGCGGTATCGAGCAGGCAGAAGTACTGACTGCCAACAATACAGGGTTAACCTTGGCGATTGCCGCGGATTATGGCGGCCGATGGGATATCCTTCAGGCGGCTAATAAATTAATTGCAGAAGGAGCCGGGGAGATTACCGAAGAAGGTTTGGCGCGCCATTTGATGTTGGGCGGGGCGCCTGAACCGGACTTATTTATCCGAACCGGCGGAGAAACGCGCATCAGTAATTTTCTTTTATGGCAGTTGGCCTATACCGAGCTATATTTTACCGACACTTTATGGCCTGACTTTGACGATGCCGCCATAGATACGGCGATTGCTTCCTACCAAACCCGAGAGCGTCGCTTCGGCCGGACATCAGAGCAACTGCCGCCTGAGCAACAAAGGGGAGAATAGATTGTTATGTTAAAACAACGTGTGATTACTGCTCTAATATTGCTGCCCCTTATGCTGGGTATGCTGTTTTATGCTTCCGATGTGCTTTGGGCGTTATTTTCAGGGCTGATTGCGTTGCTGGCTTTGTGGGAATATACCCGTATGAGCGGCTTTAGCAGCGAGAAAAACCATCGTTATTTGGGTTTTACCGCATTATTCGGTGTGGTTGCTTATGCCGGTAATTGGGTTCTGCCACCAATAGTCTGGTTGGCTGTATTGTTGTTCTGGTTGGTTGCCATGCCGTTATGGCTGGTTAAAAAATGGAAGCTACAGGCAAATTGGAAAGCTTACAGCGTAGGCTGGATATTGATGGTCCCCTTCTGGTTTGCATTGGTTACCTTGCGGCCGAGTACAGAAGCCGCAACTTCGCTACTGGCTGTGATGGGTTTGGTATGGATTGCGGATATCGCCGCATATTTTTGTGGTAAAGCATTCGGTAAGCGCAAGCTTGCGCCTGCTATCAGCCCGGGAAAAAGTTGGGAAGGGGCAATCGGTGGCGCGTTATGTGTGGCCGTTTATTTGACATTGGTAATGAATGCAGGTTGGTTGGCTTTCGATACTTCTTGGATAGGCACAATTTGTATTGGTTTGATACTGACGGTAGTCAGCGTAGGGGGCGACTTGTTGGAAAGTTGGTTGAAACGTTCTGCCGGTATTAAAGACAGTAGTAACCTGCTGCCCGGACACGGCGGCGTATTTGATCGTGTCGACAGCTTAATTGCAGTATTGAGCGTTTATGCTGCAATGACAGTATTATTCGCATAACTAATATTTCAGACGGCATTGCATATTCGGCAGGCCGTCTGAATTTGCCTTTTTTTAGGCGGTTATATAAATATCAAGATCGCATCAATATTTTAGTGCGGTTTTTAAATTAAGAACCAAATCATGACCCGACAAGTCTTAACCGTTTTGGGAAGTACCGGCAGCATCGGTGAGAGTACGCTTGATGTAGTGGCACGACATCCCGACAAATTTCGTATTTTTGCTTTGGCCGGCCACAAACAGGTACAGAAATTAGCCGAACAATGTTTGGCCTTTCGCCCTCAATACGCCGTGGTGGCGGATGCCGAACATGCTTCACAGCTCTCGCAACGATTGATTGAGGTGCACTGTGAAACTGAGGTATTGTATGGTCGACAGGCTTTAATTGATGTTGCAGAGGCAGAAGAGGTTACTGCGGTGATGGCTGCGATTGTCGGAGCGGCAGGACTACCGTCGGCATTGGCTGCTGCCCGTGCAGGCAAGACTATTTATCTGGCTAATAAAGAAACCTTGGTTGTGTCCGGTGCCCTGTTTATGCAGACGGCCAAAGATAGTGGTGCCCGGGTTTTGCCGGTCGATAGCGAGCATAATGCTATTTACCAAGTATTGCCGACGAATTATCGGGGCGGATTGGATGAACACGGGATACGGTCAATCATCCTGACTGCTTCGGGCGGCCCTTTTTTAAATACCGATTTGGCTGATTTTGTAAGTATTACGCCGGCTCAAGCAGTGAAGCATCCTAACTGGAGCATGGGACAGAAGATTTCGGTAGATTCAGCCACTATGATGAATAAGGGCTTAGAGCTGATTGAGGCGCATTGGTTATTCCAATGCCCGCCCGACAGACTCGAAGTCGTAATTCACCCGCAAAGTGTGATTCACAGTATGGTACGCTATTTGGATGGTTCGGTACTGGCACAAATGGGAACTCCTGATATGCGAACGCCGATAGCCTATTGTTTGGGATTGCCTGAGCGTATCGAGTCGGGTGTGGATGCTTTGGATTTCGGTAGTTTAGGCGGTTTGACTTTTAGCAAGCCCGACTTTGTCCGATTTCCTTGTTTGAAATTGGCCTATGATGCAATGTATGCGGGCGGTGGTGCGCCGTGCGTGTTGAATGCCGCTAATGAAGAGGCGGTAGCCGCTTTTTTGCAGAGTAAGATCCGCTTTACTGATATTGCACAAGTAGTGGAACATTGTTTACAGCAGGAATTTTCAGACGGCCTAAATGATTTGGACGGTTTGTTGGCGCAGGATACGGAAACCCGTTCCCACGCGCAACAATATATTTCCGGTTTGCAGGGTTAGGGATTAGTTTTGACTATTTTAGCTTTTATTGTTGCTATTTTGATTTTGGTGAGCCTGCATGAATTTGGCCACTATGCCGTTGCGCGCCTGTTTGGCGTGAAAGTATTGCGGTTTAGTGTCGGATTCGGCAAGCCGTTTTATAAGAAAAAGCGGGGAGATACTGAATGGTGCTTGGCACCGATTCCGTTGGGTGGTTATGTCAAAATGGTCGACACCCGGGAAGGCCCGGTGCCAGAAGCCGACTTACCCTACGCTTTCGACAAACAGCACCCGGCAAAGCGTATCGCGATTGTAGCAGCCGGCCCGCTTACTAATTTACTGTTGGCAGTATTGTTTTACGGTTTGAGCTTCTCATTCGGCGTTACAGAAATACGCCCGTATGTAGGTATGGTCGAGCCGGCAAGTATTGCTGCAAAAGCAGGCTTTCAGCCTGGCGACAAAATTCTGTCGGTAAACGGTACCAAAGTGAAAGATTGGACGGATGCTCAAGCAGAAATAGTCTTGAATTTGGAAGCAGGCCAGGTTGCCGTAGATGTGCAAACAGAAAATGCTACTAACGCCACACGCACGATTGATGTTGCAGGTACGCAGGCTGCTAAAAATGTGGCAAAGCAGGAAGGCAATATCGGCTTCGTACCGTTTAAGTTAACCAATAAAATCGGTTTGGTTGCGCCTAACAGTCCTGCTGAGCGCGCAGGCTTGAAAAAAGGCGACGTTTTACTTGCTGCTGATGGTCGCGAGTTATCCGACTGGAGAGACTGGGTGGTATTGTTTCGGAACAGCCCGGGTAAAAACCTAGAGATTACATACGGTCGTGATGGTGCTGTCGCCAAAACCCAATTGCGCCCTGATTCGGAGATGTCCGCTAACGGAATGTTGTCGGGTAAAGTAGGCGTAGCTGCAGAGCGGGATAAAGCGTGGGATGAAAAAATCCGCCATCAATATATGCCCAGCATTGGAGAAGCCTTTGCAATGGGTACTGAAAAGATGTGGAATTACTCGGTAATGACAGTAAAATTTTTCGGTAAATTGCTGACAGGCCAAGCTTCAACCAGTCACATTTCCGGGCCGCTGACGATTGCCGATGTTGCCGGACGTACGGCAGCTATGGGTTTGCAAAGTTATTTGGAATTTTTAGCACTGGTAAGCGTTAGCTTAGGTGTATTGAATTTATTGCCGATTCCGGTTTTGGACGGCGGTCACTTGGTGTATTATACCGCCGAGTGGATAAGAGGTAAGCCCTTGAGCGAGCGCATTCAAATGTTGGGTTTGCGCTTGGGCATGGCAGCAATGCTGATGCTGATGCTGGTGGCTTTCTTTAACGACATTACCCGTTTGCTTGGATAAAACTTATGATGAAACTGAAACACCTTACCGCAACCTTGATGATGCTGAGCCTTTCGCCGCTGGCATTGGCCGATTTTACTATTCAGGATATCCGCGTCGAAGGTTTGCAGCGGACCGAGCCGAGCACGGTATTCAACTATCTGCCGGTAAAAGTCGGCGATACCTTCACCAATGCCAAGAGTGAGGAAATTATCAAAACCCTCTACGCGACTGGTTTTTTCGATGATGTGCGTGTCGAGACGATGGGTGATCAGGTATTGTTGACCGTGGTAGAGCGTCCGACTATCAGCACGCTTAATATTAGTGGTGCGAAAATGTTGCCTAGCAACGCCATTCAACAAAATTTTGCCGCTATGGGTTTGGCCCAGTCACAACCTTTTAGCCAAGCAACTTTGAATCAGGCGGTAGCCAGCTTAAAACAGGAATATATCAGTCGTGGCAAACAGTCTGTTGAGATTACGACCGAAGTAAACCGTTTGGCGCGTAACCGTGTTGCGGTTGACGTTAAAATCAATGAGGGAGCTAGTACCAAAATTACTGATATCAGCTTTGAGGGTAACGAGCGTTATTCAGATCGCAAACTGCGTAATCAAATGTCACTTAGTGAGGGTGGTTTGTGGACATGGTTAACCAAGAGCAATCAGTTCAATGAGCAGAAATTTTCACAAGATTTGGAGCGTGTAACCGAATTTTATCATAATAACGGTTATTTCGATTTCCGCATACTTAATGCCGATGTGCAAACCAATGATGATAAAACCAAGCAGACCATCAATGTGACGGTACATGAGGGTGAGCGTTATCGTTGGGGTAAGGTACAGATTGAGGGTGATACTCGAGATGTGCCGAAAGAAGAGTTGTATAAACTGCTGACTATGAAAGAAGGCCGTTGGTACGAACGTGAGCGCATGGTCAACAGCTTACAGGCAATTCAGACGGCTATGGGTAGTGCGGGATATGCTTTTAGTGAAGTAAATGTACAGCCGGTGCCGAATCCCGAAACCCGAGTGGTAGATTTTGTGTTGCATGTAGAACCGGGGCGTAAGATTTATGTAAATGAAATCAACATTACCGGTAACAATAAAACCCGAGATGAAGTAGTACGTCGTGAGTTGCGCCAAATGGAGTCGGCACCTTACGATACCTCTAAGCTGCAACGTTCGAAAGAGCGAGTTGAATTGCTGGGCTATTTTGATAACGTCCAATTTGATGCCCGCCCCGTAGCCGGCACGCCGGATCAAGTAGATTTGAACATGTCGGTTAATGAACGTTCTACCGGTTCCCTCGATTTAAGTGCCGGTTGGGTTCAGGATACAGGTTTGGTAATGTCGCTGGGTGTGGCTCAGGATAACTTATTCGGTACGGGTAAATCTGTATCTGCTCGGGCTTCGCGCAGTAAAACTACCCAAAACGCTTCATTGTCATTTACCGATCCTTATTTCACACCCGATGGCGTGAGCTTGGGTTATGATCTTTACGGGCGTGTTTATGACCCGCGTAAAGCCTCCTCAAGCTCCCAGCAATATAAAACTACCACTTTCGGTGCCGGTATCAGAATGGGTGTGCCGGTTACGGAGTATGACCGTGTTAACTTTAATTTGGGTGCAGAAAACCTGACGGTAAACACTTATACCGGGGCACCGAAGCGTTATAAAGACTTTATTAAACAGTATGGTGAAGGTGCCGAAGGTATCGGTAAATTCAAAGGCTGGATTCTTAAAGGCGGTGTAGGTTGGGGGCGTAATAAAACAGATAATGCATTATGGCCGACACGCGGCTACATTACCGGCGTGAATCTGAACGGTGGATTGCCAGGTGGAGACTTACAATACTATAGCCTCACGCATAACCAAACCTGGTTCTTCCCGCTTAATAAAGATTTCACCCTGATGTTGGGGGGAGAAGTCGGTTATGCCAACGGTTATGGTAAAACCAAAGAATTACCGTTCTTTGAAAACTATTACGGTGGTGGTTTGGGTTCTGTACGCGGATATGAAAGTGGTTCGCTCGGCCCGAAAGTTTATGATGATGACGGTGATAAAATCAGTTACGGTGGTAATAAAAAGGCTAACGTTTCTGCTGAATTGCTGTTCCCAATGCCGGGCGTTAAAGATTCCCGTACTGTCCGTTTAAGCGCATTTGCCGATGCGGGCAGTGTTTGGGACGGTAAAACATACGGGGGTACCGGCAGTTCTACGACTAATAGCGATTATAAAGTCAATAATGTATCGCAAAGCGTATACGGCAAAGAATCGCACCGTTCTACTTTCAAAGAAGAGTTGCGTTATTCTGCAGGTGTTGCTGTAACGTGGTTGTCGCCTTTAGGCCCGATGAAGTTTAGTTATGCTTATCCGCTGAATAAAAAAGATAGTGACGAGATCCAACGGTTCCAATTCCAGCTCGGCACTACATTCTAAAACCGGGTAAAAACTATTACAGAAGAGAATGGGTATGATGAAAGCAAATAGTTGTTTCGTCCGTTGGAGTATGGCAGCTGTTATGGGCTGTGTATTGACAGCTCCTGCTTTAGCGGCGGAGAACCTTCAAAAACTCGGTTTTATCAATACCGAGCGGGTATATCAGGAATCACGTCAGGCGCAGCGCATTCAGACGACTTTGGAAAAAGAATTCAAAGACAAACAAATGTCACTCCAGAAGTTGCAAAAGCAAGGTGAAGCTCTGGAGAAACAATTACAAGAAGGTAAGTTGCAAGGTGCGGAGCGTGAAAAAGTCGTTCGCCAGTTAGGAGAGCTGGTTCAACAGTTCCGCATGCAGCAAGGCAAGTTGGCCGAAGAATATAACTTGCGCCGAAATGAGGAATTTGCCGCTTTGCAGCAAAGTGCCAACCGGGTGATTGTCGATCTGGCTAAAAAAGAAGGTTATGACCTGATTTTGCAGGATGCGGTATATGTAAACAGTAAGTTTGATATTACCGACAGCGTGATTAAAGCGCTTAATGCACAATAAGACATACTATAAAAATATGTGAAGGAAAATCATATTAAAAACATATGATTATTTCCTTAGGTATGTAGATATTTACTGTTTTGAAGCAACCTGCATTTATGAATCAGCAAATTTATACTTTATCCGAAATAACCGCAGCACTGGGCGGCACTTGGCACGGCGACAATGTGGCTATTGCCGCAGTACAACCGTTGGCATCTGCAACCGCCGACCATATAAGCTTTTTGGCCAACCCGAAATATAAATCAGAGGTAGCCGCGAGTCATGCAGGGGCGGTAATCGTATCCCCGAAAGTTGCGGAAGAGTTTGCGGGGCGTAATCTGATTGTTGCAGACGACCCTTATTTATACTTTGCCAAAGTAGCACGACTGTTTTCACCGGTGGAAAAAGCTGTGGCTGGCGTGCATCCGACAGCGGTTATCGAGCCGACGGCGACAGTACCGGCCAGCTGTGAAATCGGCGCCCATGTTTATATCGGTGGTCATACCGTATTAGGTGAGGGTTGCCGTATTTTGGCCGGAGCAGTCGTGGAGCATGACTGCCGCTTGGGTGATGAGGTGGTACTGCATCCAAATGTTGTGATTTATCATGGCTGTACATTGGGAAAGCGTGTGGAGATTCATGGCGGAAGCGTTATCGGTGCCGATGGTTTTGGCTTGGCTTTTGCGGGAGACTCATGGTTTAAAATCCCGCAAACTGGTGCCGTAGTGTTAGGCGATGATGTGGAAATCGGTGCTAACAGTATGATTGATAGAGGTGCTATGGCCGATACGGTTGTCGGTAAAGGTACGAAAATCGATAATCAGGTTCAAATCGGGCACAACTGTCAAATCGGCGAGCATACCGTTATTGCTGCATGTGCCGGTATTTCCGGTAGTACAAAAATCGGATCGTATTGCATCATCGGTGGTGCCGCCATGTTTGTCGGTCATATTGAAATTGCCGATAAAACCACTATCGGCGGCGGTACGGCCGTTACTCATTCGATTAAAGAGCCGGGTCACTACGCTACTTGTTATCCCTTGCAAACTCATAAAGAGTGGGCCCGCAATGCTGTTCATGTCCGCCATTTGAGCGATATGTCAAAGCGCATCAAACAACTGGAACAAAGCCTTGCCGCTTTGCAATCAGATAATGAATAAGGAAAACAAACCCATGGATATCCAACTACCTATTGAAGTGAAAGACATTCAAAAATTAATTCCACACCGTTATCCGTTTTTACTGCTTGACCGTATTACGGCTTTCGAAAGCATGAAAAGCTTGACAGCCTTAAAAAATGTCAGCATGAATGAGCCACATTTCCAAGGTCATTTTCCTGATTTTCCTGTGATGCCGGGTGTGTTGATTATTGAAGCATTGGCACAAGCTTGTGGGGCTTTGGCAATTCTCAGCGAAGGCGGACGTAATCCGAATGAAATTTACTTCTTTGCGGGGATTGATAATGCTCGCTTCAAGCGCCAGGTGATTCCGGGAGACCAGTTGGTATTTGAGGTTGAACTAATTACCAGCAAGCGTGGTATCGGCAAATTCAAGGCAACGGCCAAAGTAGAAGGCCAAGTGGCTGTTGAAGCCGAAATTATGTGTGCTAAGCGTGAAGTAGAAATGTAATTATAGGCCGTCTGAAAGCTTTTCAGACGGCCTTAAAAACCATAGGAGAGGTGCATGACTTTGATTCATCCTACCGCCCTTATTGATTCTAAGGCAGAGTTGGACAGCAGCGTAAAGGTTGGTGCTTATACCGTTATCGGGCCAAATGTGAAAATCGGGGCGGGTACTGAAATCGGCCCTCATGCTGTGATTGAGGGGCATACCACAATAGGCGAGAATAATAAAATTTTTCAGTTTGCTTCACTGGGTGCTGTTCCGCAGGATAAAAAATATCGTGGTGAGCCTACACGCCTGATTATCGGGAACGGCAATACCATCCGTGAATTTACGACCTTCAATCTCGGTACGGTAACGGGTATAGGTGAAACCCGTATTGGTGATGATAACTGGATAATGGCCTATGTACATTTGGCACATGATTGCGTAGTCGGCAGCCATACTATTTTTGCTAACAATGCTTCATTGGCAGGCCATGTAACCGTAGGCGATTGGGTATTGCTCGGCGGTTATTCCTTAGTACATCAATTCTGCATTATCGGTGACCATGCCATGACTGCTTTTGCCGCCGGCGTACATAAAGATGTACCGCCTTATGTTATGGCGGCAGGCTACCGGGCGGAACCGGCCGGTTTGAATACCGAAGGCTTGCGCCGCCGTGGCTTCAGTGCAGAGCAAATATCGAACATAAAAAATGTTTACAAAGTACTCTACCGTCAGGGCTTAGGCTTGGAAGAGGCTAAGGCGGAAGTTTTAAAACTCAGTGATACAGCCCCAGAACTGAAAGTATTTAAAGACTTTTTCAAAGTATCTACGCGCGGTATCATCCGTTAGACTGCAAAATCCGAAGCATTATGCCGTCTGAAAAAGTTTTCAGACGGCATATTTTATCGGCCAGGCTATCTGTTTTAAGTGGTCTGCCTTGTTAAGGCTAGGCGTATCGGTATAACCGCAGTATGATGACGTTTTGAGGATTTGATATTTTCACCATGATCAGCATTTTTGATATTTTTAAAATCGGCTTAGGCCCTTCCAGTTCCCATACGGTCGGCCCGATGAAGGCTGCAGCAGCATTTTCAGACAGTTTGCAACAAAACGGTCTGTTGGAATCAGTCCAGCGTATTGTTGCCGAAACTTATGGCTCGCTGGCTTTAACCGGCTTAGGTCACGGTACGTTTGACGCCATTTTGCTCGGCTTGGAAGGAAGCTTGCCGCATAATGTTCCTTTGGCTGATATGCCTGCCCGTTTGCAACGTATCCGCGAACGGCATGAGTTACATTTGCGCGGCCGTACCTTGGCTTTTTACCCGGATACCGATTTGTTGATACACGGTGATGAAACCTTACCGTTACATCCTAACGGATTACGTTTCAGTGCTTATGATGCAAACGGTGAATGTTTAATTAGTCAGGTTTATTATTCGGTGGGTGGCGGATTCGTAGTAACCGAAGAAGGGTTCGGGCAAGAACAGACTGTTGAAACGGCCGTGCCGTATCCATTTAAAAGCGCAGCCGAATTATTGGCGCGTTGCCGTGAAGAACAATTGAATATTTGTGAAGTGGTGCTCGCCAATGAAATGGCCTTGAGCGGCAGTAGTGAGGCGGAAGTGCGCGCACGTGTGGCCGCAGTAGCCGATGCGATGGAAGGTTGTATTAAGCGCGGATTGGGGTCTGACGGTAACTTGCCCGGTGGCCTGAATGTGCGCCGCCGTGCCCCGCAATTGGCGGCCAAGCTCAAAGTGTTGCGTGAGACTGAAATTGTAAATACGCAATTGTGGCCGATGGTATATGCGATGGCAGTCAACGAAGAGAATGCCGCTGGTGGGCGGGTGGTAACGGCACCGACCAATGGTGCCGCCGGCATTATTCCGGCAGTATTGCATTATTACCGTAAATTCAACCCGCATGCGAGCCAAGAGCGCGTAGAAAATTTTCTGCTGACTGCCGGGGCGATTGGCATTTTGTATAAAACCAATGCATCTATTTCCGGAGCGGATGTCGGCTGCCAAGGTGAAGTCGGCGTGGCGTGTTCGATGGCGGCAGGTGCTTATGCGGAAGCAATTGGCGGAACACCGAAACAGGTGGAGAATGCCGCAGAAATGGCCATGGAACACCACCTCGGCCTCACTTGTGACCCGGTTGGCGGTTTGGTTCAGATCCCCTGTATCGAGCGTAATGGAATTGCTGCCGAAAAAGCTTTGAAATTGGGTGCTTTGGCATTGTTGGAAGACGGCACCGGGAAAAAGGTCTCTTTAGATGAAGTCATTCAAACCATGCTGCAAACCGGGCGTGATATGAAATCGACTTATAAAGAAACCTCGTTGGCCGGCTTAGCCGTTACCTTACAGCAAAAACCCGTACCGGTATCGGTACGTGTAGTGGAATGTTGATTGCGCTGTTACGGTTTTATTTTTCAGTCATATACTGAGGCCGTCTGAAATATTTCAGACGGCCTCAGTATATTTGGGTTTGAACCGGATTTGATTTATAAATGATCTTTAAGAAAACCGTTTATTTATACGGCTTCATTATTTGCGAATAAAATAGCCCAACTCAATAACAAGGCCGGAATGTTGAAATTCCGGCCTTGTTATTTTTAAATTAATTTAAACCTACTAATTTCCAGCGCTGGTGGGAGCGTCCGTCAATTTTGCCTTTTTTCACATTGGATAGGTAGTCGATCATCATGTTTTGGATTGTTCCGGCTTCGGACCCCATTGCAACTTTAGATTCCCATAATACAGGGATAGTTTGCCCTTCAAAAATACCGCCTTTTTTAATGAGTTGTCCAAAACGGTAAGAATTCATACCGACTTTCAATTTCATATCATCGGTAATTTTTTTACCATTGGCTAATTTTAAGCCGGTAATCTTATTCCCGCTTTGGTTGCGCAGATCAATGTTGTAATTTACCCCGCCAAAAATATCAAAGGTGACATATTTGGATTTACCACGCACTTCATTGTAGCGGTAATTTTTGTCACCTGCTTCAATGGTGTCGAAATAGTCGGCCGACCATTCCATATATTGTTTAAGCTGTTTGCCGGTTAATTCATAAACGGTTACATCCCCGCCTGCATATCGGTAATTATAAATAATATCTTTTTTCTTAATCGGACCTTTATCCAAACGCACGGTTTCATAATCAAAAGCGAAAGAAACAACATCGGCTTTACTATAATGTAACTGGGCATCAGTAATAAAAGAAGACATGCCAGTATCTTGTGAGAATGCAATAGAGACACCGTGGTTTTTACCTTGCGGAACCATGTCATTTGCTGTTTCACCGATGACTACATTATTCATTCTACGCAGCTCATCATGATACGGTTTATAAATTTCTTCGATTGTAGGATCGCTTGCAAAATCTTTTACAGGTACGGTTTTAGAGGTTTTAGAGAGTAATTTTACTTTGCCGTTTTCAGTTACATCAAAATTCAAATCGACTTCGGAAACTACGGTTCCATAACGGTGAGGTTCAGTAATTAATGTGTTTTTAATTGTTTCACTTGGGATATTTTTGTGCATATGCCCAGCAATAATGACATCGATACCATCTACTGAATTTACTAAATCGGCAACACCTGTATCCGGAATCTCATTTTCATTTTCGATTCCCATGTGGGCAAGCACTATAATGGCATCCGCACCTTTTGCTTTTAAGTCTGCGATTTGGGTTTTGGTTTCTTCAATCGGTGAAGTAAATTTCATTTTATCCAAATGCCCTGTATCTTTTTCAAAAATTGCAGACATCGGCGTTGTTAAGCCGATAATACCGAGCTTAACTCCTTCGCGTTCGATAATCATCGTGGGTTCCGCATAGCGACGGCCATCTTTATAGTAAAAATTAGCCGCTAATGTTTTAGCTTTAATATCTTTTACAATAGCGTCTAATGCCGGCATACCAAAGTTAAATTCATGATTGCCAAGAATGAAAATATCGTATCCCATCGCATTCAATATTTTGGGAACCGGATTATCATTGTAATATTCTGGTGTTTTGGCAAATACTTCAACTTGGTTATCTTGAATAGCATCACCAATATCAACCAAAATTACATTTTTATTTTTAGGATCTTGGCGAACCTGATTGACATAAGTTGCAATTTGAGAAAATGAACCTGAGCGGTCTTCTACATCAGCACCATAGCTCCACGGTACGATACGGCCGTGAACATCCGATGTTCCTAAGAATTTAATATTCACCTCTTTTGCTACCGCCATATTTACGGCGGATAACATAAATAAAGTGCAAAGCGTTTTTTTCATTGGTAATACTCCATAATATTCAAGGAGGCGTTTTAAGCCTTGTATGCAGTTAAATTATATTGGGGTTGAAAAACCTTATATTTTAAAATATGGAACAAACAGTTAGTAAATAACGGTATGATAATTTGCCATACATTGTTTATTCATAATGAATATTTGGGTGGTGTGCATATTTATTGTTGCCTGAAAATTATTCGATTATTACTCTGTTTTGTTGAAGAGTTTTCGGAAACGTATTCGTCTAGTAAAAATACCTACGGTAAAAAGTCATTGCCGTAGGTATTTTAAGTTGTTTGCCGTGCGGCTGTTTCGGCCTAGCCGCCTGTTAAAGCCATAACCCGGATGATTTTTTTAGGATTTTCGACAAATTCGTGCTTTTCAGGTTTAAGTAGGAGTGCATTCTTTATAGTTTGCTCCAGTTCGGCATCGGTACAACCGTCCCGTAACATAGGGCGTAGGGCAACTTTGTCTTCCTGTCCGAGGCAGAGATGGATATTGCCGGTGGCAGAGAGACGGACACGATTACAGGTTGCACAGAAATGTTGGCTCATCGGTGTAATCAAGCCAAGAGTAAATTCACCGTTGCGGCTCTGCCAATAGCGGGCAGGACCGCCGCCGATTGTGCCTTGATAGGGGGTCAGGTTAAATTTTTGTTGTAGTTCTGCCAGTACCGGCTGTAGATTTACTTTAGCGTGCGCTTGTCCCGTTGTTCCCATGGGCATGGCTTCGATCAGGTTGAGGATAAAGCCGTTTCTGATACAAAAAGCTACCATGTCGTCCAAGTCGTTGTCATTAACGCCTTTGAGTGGAACCATGTTGATTTTAATGCGCTCGAAACCGGCTGCTTTCGCAGTTTCTATGCCTTCCAAAACTTGGGGCAGACAATCTGTGCCGGTAATGTCTTTAACACAGTCGTTGCGCAGTGAATCAAGGCTGATGTTCAGACGGCGTACACCTGCTTCCCGCAAGCTGTGGGCATGTTTGCCTAATTGCGTACCGTTTGTTGTGAGTGAAATATCTTCTACACCGGGTTGGCGGTTGATTTCCACAGCTAATTCGGCTAAGCCTTTGCGTAAAAGCGGTTCTCCGCCGGTGAGCCGGAAGCGTTTGGTTCCCAATCGGGCAAATGCGGAGGCTACGCGCCCAAGCTCTTCGATGGTGAGCCATTCTTTGGGGATGGAAAAACCTTTAAAGCCTTTGGGCAGACAATAGGTGCAACGCAAATCGCAACGGTCTGTTACGGAAATGCGCAGGTAGTCTACGGTTCGGCCAAATGCGTCGGTTAACATGGTTTTCTCGTTCTGGTGTGTGCTGTGTTTTAGCAGCGCGTTGTTTTAAAAGGTATTCCTTGCGCTTATTTTATGTTTGTTTACAGTCTTTGTTGATGCTGCATTGTATTTAGTCGCTAGTTCTTTCGGAGGATTGTTTGTTCGGGGCAGGCGTGAAGTCCGGCTGCTTCAAAAGAACACCCTATCCGATGACTTGCGTATTTTGCGATTATAACAAACCCAACACCGGATTTGAGTGAAATATTACGGCTAATCAGCAATTTATATGTTTTTGTCATGCAAAATAAGCCGGTTGCCCTTATTTGTCGGTGGCATTGCGTGGGAAAAACTGTACAGGGCTTTCTCCCTCGGGCAGCAGTAGTTTTTTGAGGGCATGGCCGTATACGGTTTCTAGTGTGATGCTATGTAGTTCGCCACTGTGCCACATATGGTCTACGGCATGGCGTGCTGCCGTTTCATCGTCAAACTGTAATGCTTGCCATAGCCCAAGGGTATTCATATCTTGCCAGAATGCTTCGGCTGTGCGGTAGTTGAGTTCGATTTGGGCGGTGTCCATAACGGGATCATAGAAACCGTGGTGAAACAGCATATCCCCCAGATCGTGCATATCGAGCAGAGTGGGGGCGCTACAGTTGATACCGCGTGCGTTGAGGCGGCTGATGAGGTCGCGCAAGGTATCAATGCCGAAATGGGTAAAAAACAATAGTCCGTCAGTTTTCAGATGGCGTGCCCAATTATCAAACACAGCTGTTGGCTCGGTCGCGGTAATCAGGCTTAAGTTGGCCCACAACATATCGGCTGCTGCTTCGGGCAGGGGTTCTGTTAATATCTGTTGATGTTGCGGAATTTTCTTACCGATTAGTTTTTGCCATAAGTTGGGCTTGCGGGCGGCTTCCGACGCACTTAGAAAGTCGGGGCGGGGATCGTACTCCGTAAAAACAGCTTTTGGGTAACGGGCTGCCAACAGGCTGCGGCTGATATCGGCATCCGCACCCACAAGCGTAATATTTTGCGGTTCCCTGCGGATGATTTGTAACCGTTCGTTGAAGTTTTGTGCAAGATGACGGTGGATTTGCCAGTGGTCGGATGTATTCATAATGGTTTGGCGGTAAATATATTAATTTGTATGGATTCGGAGCACTTAACTAAATAGTCATGACATTGGATAGTTGGCGGTGGCCTAAATGTGTTTTTAATCGGCTGATATGTACTTTAATATTTCAGACGGCCTGTTGCCGTGATTATTTAGGATATTTAAAAGTGATGCCGTCTGAAAATATGGCTTTGAGTTTGCCTGGTTACATGATGTTTAATGCCTTTCGAAAAATGCTTGTAATAAATTTGCAAATTGTTCGGCATGGGTTAGAAAGGGCGCATGTGCGGCTTTTTCAATAATATGCAGCTCACTGTAGGGTAAGTGCTTATGCAAGTATTCGCCCATGCGCACCGGTGTGATGCTGTCTTTGCCGCCGAAAATTAGTAAGGTCGGAATCTTTAAATCGGGAAGCAGCGGTCGTGCATCACTTACGGCTACCGCATCTAGAGCCGATTGTAAGGCGGCCGGCGCACCATGTTTTACTATATCAGGTAGAACCTTTTCCAATATCGGATGCTGTTCTTTTGAGTATAGAAACTGTAACTCTAGAAATTGTTTTATGTATTTGCGATAATCCTGCTGGAATAAATCCACCATTTTGGCCAGTGCCGGATTAGTTAGCCCTTCCGGATAATCGGGAGCCGCTTGGAATTTGGCAAATCCGGCGGTTAGGCATAACGCATGTACTTTCTCAGGATAGCGTGCGGCCAGATGCAGCACGATTTGACTGCCGAGAGACCAACCGAGCCAATAGCCGGGCTCTGTAATTTCGGCAGCGAATTTTTCGGCCGTTTCAGCTACATCGAAATAGCCCTCGAAGGGCGCACTGCCGTGGCCGGGTAAGTCAAGCGCATGGACCTCCCATGAGGTTGGCAGACGTGGAATCAAGTCATCAAAAATATGGCGGTTGGCTGCCCAGCCGTGAAGCAGGTAAATTTTTTTTGTAGGTTGGTGCATGAAGGGATTCTCTTGGTGGCGCAGATTTTTCGATATGAAGCGCTGCGTATTATGCCATGTTTCAGCGGCAGACGGCTTATGTGAAGCATGTTCGGGTGATTTGAAAAATTTGAGGCTCGATAGCGAACGCTCTTGTCCGCTTTGTTTGCAATTTAGCGTAACAGCCTCAATATGTGGCGCATGTCAGAAGAGGCCTCCCCCGTTTGAGAAAATTTGGGCCTCTGTGTATTATGAACCGCCGCTGAGCAGCCTTTTGCATGCATTTAAGCATCAGGGAGATATGAGCGTTTTGCCGGCATTGGTGGAAATCATGCGACAGCATCCGCCGTCTTGGCTGGATGAGGTGGAAGTCGATGCGGTGTTGGCGATGCCTTTAAGCAAGAGCCGTCGGATTTACCGAGGCTTCAACCAAGCCGATGAGTTGGCTGTACGGTTGGCCGGTATCTACGGATGGCAGGTGCTGCATCGGAATACGGTTTTCAGACACCCTCATGCGCCCCAGAGTACGCTGAAACGTGCTGATCGCCAGCGAAATGTCCGCCATGCTTTTGAAGTGGAAAAATCTTTGGTTAAAAACCGTAAGCTGCTGTTAATCGATGATGTTGTGACCACAGGCGCAACATTGGCAGAATTATCGCGAATACTTAAACGGGCGGGTGCCCAGCGTATTTTTTGCTGGAGTTTGGCACGTGCACAAATGAAAAAATTTTGACGCAATTGCTGCTTTGCGGCATAGTACCTCTGATTAAGTGACTGATTTATATGTTTACTGTAGTTTTATACCAGCCTGAAATCCCCCCGAATACCGGTAATATCATCCGCCTATGTGCTAATACTGGAGCAGATTTGCATTTGGTAAAACCGCTTGGTTTTCCTCTGGATTCGAGCAAAATGAAGCGGGCCGGATTGGATTATCATGAGTTTGCCAGCCTGACAGTACATGAAAATTTTGAAGATTGTATGACGGCTTTGGCCGGCAGGCGGATTTTTGCTTTAACCACTAAAGGCAGCCAGCGGCCGGATAAGGTTGCATTTCAGAGTGGTGACGTTTTTCTATTCGGCCCGGAAACCCGGGGTTTGCCGTCTGAAATATTAGATGCCTTGCCGGTAGAGCAGAAATTACGTCTACCGATGAAAGAAGGCAGCAGGAGTATGAATCTGTCGAATACCGTTGCCGTTATGCTGTTCGAGGCATGGCGGCAGCTTGATTTTGCAGGAGGCAGCTGATTTGCAGTGCTTGTCTGCCGCCGGATAGGGCTGTTGAAAGCTTTATCGGCAACAAACATTATCAACTCAAGAATTGGACTCTGTTTTGACTAAAGCGAAGAATACTTTTTTTGTCGGCGTGTTTGCGGCTATGGCTGTGGGCACGGTATTTATGAAGCCGGCTGCAGCCGAGCCTGCCCGTAATATAAGTGCGGTGGGTACTAGTGCGAGTTTGCAGCCTAATGCCGTAGTAAAAGCGGAAAAATTGCACCGAAGTGCAAATTTAAGCTATAAGGTAGCCGGAAAACGTTACCAACCGTTGAGAAAAGTAGCAGAGTTTAGTCAGACCGGTAAAGCATCTTGGTACGGCAGCCAATTTCATGGCCGGAAAACCTCAAGTGGCGAGCGTTATGATATGAATATTATGACTGCGGCGCACAAAACCCTGCCGATTCCGAGTTATGCGCGTGTAACCAATCTCTCTAACGGAAAAAGCGTTATAGTACGCATCAATGACCGCGGCCCTTTCCATGGCAGCCGTGTGATTGATGTATCTAAGGCGGCAGCGCAGAAGTTGGGCTTTATGAGCAAAGGTACGGCCAATGTACGCGTGGAACAAATTGTTCCGGGCCGCGAAACTCTTGCTTCTTCCGGTGCGCAAGGCAGCGGTCGTAATATTTATGTCAATCTTAAGAGCTTCAACAAAGAAGCCGAGGCGAAAAGTTATCTCACCAAAACCAACCGCCAGCTTAAAAGTGTAGCGGGTAGTCAGAAAGTTATTATGGTGAAGCAAAACAATCAGTATGTGGTACGTATGGGGCCGTTTACGCGCCAAGAGCATGCCGATACGGTAAAGCGTCAAGTACAAACCGCCATTTAATCAGGCGGTCTTTCTTAATGTTTCAGACGGCCTGGGTTTAATCTGCAGGCCGTCTGAACTTATTTCTTTTACTTCAAATATAATAAATATCGGTATGGAAAACCGTTATTGGATTGAGAGTGCGTCTTTATGATTAGCAGATTAACCGGAACATTAATTGAAAAACACCCGCCGCAGATAGTTATAGATGTTGGCGGGATCGGTTATGAGGTAGACGTATCGATGCAGACTTTTTACCAATTGCCGCCTTTAAACGAAACCGTTCAGCTGTATACACAGTTGGTTGTGCGTGAGGATGCACATTTACTTTTTGGTTTCGCCAGTCAAAATGAGCGGGCTACTTTCCGCCAACTGGTAAAGGTAAGCGGTATCGGTGCCAAAACCGCTTTGGGGATTTTATCGGCCATGAGTGCGGATGAGCTGGCGCAGGCTGTTGCGCAAGAAGATGTGAAACGCTTGTCTTCCGCCCCCGGTATCGGTAAAAAAACTGCGGAACGTATGGTATTGGAATTGCGCGGAAAACTGGTAGGTGAAAGTGTGGCCGGAGGTTTGTTTGTGCCGGAGGCAGTAGTGGATGAAACGGATGATATCGTCAGTACATTGCTGGCTTTGGGTTATAACGAGCGTGAAGCACGAGCTGCCGTCAAAGGAATTGCAGCCGGTACCGATGTTAGCGAAGGTGTGCGCTTGGCATTGAAAAATCTGCTGAAATAATTTGACCCGGTATTTAAAGGTGTAAAAGTTAAAGTAGAAGTTTCTTTCAGACGGCCTGATTCCGAATTGGGGAAAAGGCCGTCTGAAACCTTTTTAAAGGCAAGCATGATATGTTGCAAAAAGTTTTCCATTGGTTTGAATCCCGTGTTGATCCTTACCCCGATGCCGAACCGAAAACGCCGCAAGGGCAAAGTGTGTCGGCTTTTATTTGGTTTAACCTTGAAGGTTTGCGTATTTGGTTGTTTGTATTGATGTTATTGTCGGCAGGGTTGGGTGTTTTATCGGCCGTGTTGTTTCAATTTATGGGTAAGTTGGTGGATTGGCTTGGCAACTATACCCCTTCTGAGCTCTGGGCGGAAAAAGGAACGGCATTGGTTGCTATGGCGGCAGTGCTGCTTTTGAGCATCGTTTGGTCGTTTGTGGCATCGAATGTACGCTTACAAACTTTGCAAGGTGTATTTCCGATGCGTCTGCGTTGGAATTTCCACCGCTTAATGTTGAATCAGAGCCTCGGTTTTTATCAAGACGAATTTGCCGGACGGGTGTCGGCCAAGGTTATGCAAACGGCCTTGGCTGTGCGCGATACGGTGATGACTTGTGCCGATATGGTGGTATATGTGCTGGTGTATTTTATTACCTCGGGCGTCATTTTGGTTGCGCTGGACGGTTGGTTGCTGCTGCCTTTTATCGTTTGGGTGGTACTGTTTGTCCTAATGATGTATCTGATGATTCCGCGTTTGGCCCAAACCGCGCAGCGTCAGGCTGATGCTCGTTCGTTGATGACCGGACGCATTACCGATGCTTATTCCAATATCACCACAGTCAAACTGTTTTCCCATGGGGCACGCGAGGCTGCTTATGCTAAAGCCTCTATGCGCGAATTTATGGTGACCGTACACGCACAGATGCGGTTGGCCACAGGTTTGGATACTGTCAGCTATGGCTTGAATGCGGCCTTAACACTGGGAACCGCGGCGCTCGGATTGTGGTTGTGGTATCACGACTCGGTAGGTGTAGGAGCCGTAGCTACGGCTACAGCAATGGCATTACGATTGAACAGCATGTCTCAATGGATTATGTGGGAATCGGCCAGATTATTTGAAAATCTCGGTACCGTACAAGACGGAATGAACACTTTATCTAAACCACAAACCATTCTTGATGCGCCCGATGCCCGGGTGTTGCAGGTAACTGCCGGTGAAATACGTTTTGATCATGTTGATTTTTCATACGAGCCAGGCAAATTATTGTTGAATGATTTCAACTTGGTCATCAAGCCTGGTGAGAAAGTCGGTTTGATCGGGCGGTCGGGAGCTGGCAAATCGACAATCGTTAATTTACTGTTGCGATTCTATGAAACCAATAGCGGTGCCATCAAAATTGACGGACAGAATATTCACTCGGTTACCCAAGAAAGTTTGCGCAGCAGTATCGGCTTGGTAACGCAAGATACATCGTTGTTGCATCGTTCTGTACGTGACAATATCGTTTACGGCCGCCCGGACGCGACTGACGAAGATGTTTACCGTGCTGCAGAATTAGCCGAAGCAGCAGATTTTATTCCTACCTTGTCGGATGCAAAGGGCTGCAGAGGCTATGATGCGCATGTAGGAGAGCGGGGCGTTAAGCTGTCGGGAGGGCAGCGCCAACGGATTGCAATCGCCCGTGTGATGTTGAAAGATGCACCTATTTTATTGCTGGATGAGGCGACCAGTGCTTTAGATTCTGAAGTAGAAGCGGCTATCCAAGAAAGTTTGGATAAGCTTATGGAAAATAAAACGGTTATTGCGATTGCCCATCGCTTATCAACTATTGCTGCGATGGATAGATTGATTGTTCTTGATAAAGGGCGCATTGTTGAGCAAGGCAGCCACCTCGAATTGCTTGAGAAAAACGGCTTGTATGCAAAATTATGGACCCATCAAAGCGGTGGTTTTCTAAGTGAAGAACAACATAATATGTGAGTAGTTTAAATATATCAGGCCGTCTGAAAATATTTTCAGACGGCCTGATATTTTGTAGGATATACACTCTAAGCCTTTGTACTTTATTCATTGAGGGTGTGGATAAATATTTAATTGATATAGTTATTTCCAGGGTTTGTCTTTCTGTGAAAGTGATACTGTTGGATTTGAGGTGAAGCGAATATGAAGCCTTAAGTTTTTTAAGTTGTAAAAAACTGATTTTTAAAATTAAATTTTTAAATATTGAAATAGTATTATAGGAAATTATTCTTTTTGAAATGAGTTGCCTCAAGGTAAAGCCATGTAGTGCTATTAAAATTTCATTACAAAAATATTATGTAAAAATAAAATCTGATTTATATTGTTAATAAATCATGGTGGCTTGTGGCAATATTTTTAATTAAATGATAACCATTATCTTAAAATAAATAAAAATATTAAGGAATTTTAGGAAAAAATTACATAGTAACTTTAAAAGCCGTTTGAAATTAGCTACAATGAAAGGCGTTTTACCAGCATTATTTACGTTAACGAATCAGGTGTATCCAACATGTTGGCTAACTACTTTCCCGTATTTATTTTCATCATTATCGGTTTGATTGCCGGTATTGTATTTCTGACCCTAGGTAATCTGCTCGGTCCGAAACGCCATTACGCTGAAAAAGACACACCTTTCGAATGTGGTTTCGAAGCATTCGAAAATGCGCGTATGAAATTCGACGTGCGCTATTATCTGGTGGCGATTTTGTTTATTCTGTTTGATTTGGAAATTGCATTTATGTTTCCGTGGGCCGTAGTCTTTAAGGATTTGGGCGCATTCGGTTTCTGGTCGATGTTTGTGTTTATCGTTATTCTGACGGTAGGCTTTATCTATGAATGGAAGAAAGGCGCTTTGGAATGGGAATAGAAGGCGTTTTGAATAAGGGTTTCGTAACCGCTAGTGCGGATACGGTGCTCAATTATGTCCGTACCGGCTCTTTGTGGCCGGTAACGTTCGGTTTGGCCTGCTGTGCCGTAGAAATGATGCAGGCAGGGGCCTCGCGTTACGACTTAGACCGCTTCGGTATTATTTTCCGTCCTTCTCCGCGCCAATCCGACCTAATGATTGTGGCGGGCACTCTATGCAACAAAATGGCGCCTGCATTGCGTCGTGTGTATGACCAAATGGCAGAGCCGCGCTGGGTATTGTCTATGGGGTCGTGTGCTAACGGCGGCGGTTATTACCATTATTCTTACTCGGTAGTGCGGGGCTGTGACCGTATTGTGCCTGTAGATGTTTATGTGCCCGGTTGCCCACCCACTGCGGAAGCCTTGATTTACGGCTTGATCCAACTTCAGGGCAAAATTAAGCGCACTTATACCATTGCCCGTAACTAGGAGAACACGATGCATGTGAATGATTTGTATCAGGTTGTCCAAAATGTATTGGGCAATAAAGCTGATAAAGTAGTGCTGGCATTGCAGGAAGTAACCGTTGAGTGCCGTCCTGAGCATTACCTTGAAATTATGACTACGCTCCGTGATCATGCTGATTTAGGCTTTGAGTCGTTAGTGGATTTGTGTGGCGTTGATTACAGTACCTATAAAAATGAGCCTTGGGAGGGTAAACGTTTCGCTGTTGTCAGCCAATTGTTGTCGGTTCGTAACAATCAACGTATTCGCGTACGAGTATGGGCGCAAGACGATGCCTTTCCTGTTGTGGATTCTGTAACCGAAATCTACAACAGTGCCGACTGGTATGAGCGGGAGGCCTTCGACTTATACGGTATTATGTTTAATAATCACCCCGATTTACGCCGAATCCTGACCGATTACGGTTTTGTCGGTCATCCTTTCCGTAAAGATTTCCCTATTTCCGGTTATGTAGAAATGCGTTACGACGAAACTGAAAAACGCGTTATTTACCAACCTGTAACCATCGAGCCGCGCGAGATCACCCCGCGCATCGTCCGCGAGGAGAATTACGGTGGCTAACAAATTAAGAAATTACACCATCAACTTCGGCCCACAACACCCTGCAGCTCATGGCGTATTACGTATGGTTCTTGAGCTGGATGGAGAAACCATTGTTCGTGCCGACCCGCATATCGGTTTGCTGCATCGTGGCACCGAGAAACTGGCTGAAACCCGTACTTATCTGCAAGCTTTACCTTATATGGATCGCCTCGATTATGTGTCGATGATGGTCAACGAGCAGGCTTACTGTTTGGCAATTGAAAAACTGGCAGGTATTCAGGTGCCGGAGCGCGCACAATATATCCGGGTTATGTTTGCGGAGGTCACCCGTATTCTGAACCATTTAATGGGTATCGGTTCACATGCGTTGGATATCGGCGCAATGACTGTGTTTCTGTATGCTTTCCGTGAGCGTGAAGAGTTGATGGACTTATACGAGGCGGTTTCAGGAGCACGCATGCATGCTGCTTATTTCCGTCCGGGCGGAGTATATCGTGATTTACCGGATTTTATGCCTAGGTATGAGTCTAGCAAATTCCGCAATGCGAAGGTGTTGAAAAAGCTAAATGAAGCGCGTGAAGGAACAATGCTTGATTTTATCGAAGCATTTACCGAACGTTTCCCTGCCTGCGTAGATGAATATGAAAGCTTGCTGACTGATAACCGTATTTGGAAACAACGTACTGTCGGCATCGGTGTAGTCAGCCCTGAGCGCGCATTGCAAAAAGGTTTTACCGGTGTGATGTTGCGTGGTTCTGGGGTGGAGTGGGATATCCGTAAAAAAGCTCCGTATGATGCCTATGCCAAAGTTGATTTCGATATTCCGGTGGGTGTGAACGGTGACTGTTATGACCGTTATCTCTGCCGTATTAATGAAATGCGCGAGTCTAACCGTATTATCAAACAATGCGTACAGTGGCTGAAAGCCAACCCCGGGCCAGTGATTGTTGATAACCACAAAATCGCTCCACCCAAGCGCACTGATATGAAGATGGGGATGGAAGATTTGATCCACCATTTCAAACTCTTTACTGAAGGTATGCACGTACCAGAAGGTGAAACATATACTGCCGTCGAGCATCCCAAAGGCGAGTTTGGTATTTATATGATTTCAGACGGCGCTAATAAACCATATCGCTTGAAAATCCGTGCACCTGGTTTCGCTCATTTGCAAGGTATGGATGAAATGGCACGCGGCCATATGTTGGCAGACGTGGTTGCTATCATCGGTACGCAAGACATCGTATTCGGAGAGGTAGACCGATAATGTTATCCACAGAATCTTTAAAACAAATCGATACCGAGCTGGCGAAGTATCCGGCCGACCAACGTCGTTCAGCCATTATGGGTGCATTGCGTATTGCCCAAGTGGAGAAGGGCTATCTTAGCCCTGAAACGATTGAATATGTGGCTGATTATGTTGGTATTGCACCGGCAGCAGCTTATGAAGTGGCTACTTTTTACAATATGTACGATCTCCATCCCGTAGGTAAGTATAAGCTTACCGTTTGCACAAACTTGCCATGTGCGCTGCGCGGGGGAGTAAATGCTGCAGAATACCTTAAGCAGAAATTGGGTATCGGTTTTGGTGAAACTACTTCAGACGGCCTTTATACTCTAATAGAAGGTGAGTGTATGGGTGCTTGTGGTGATGCACCTGTAATGTTGGTAAACAATCATAAAATGTGTAGCTTCATGACTGAAGAGGCCATTGAGGCAAAACTGTCGGAGTTGCAGTAAGCCGCAATTTTACACGGACTCACGCCTAGAACCCAGATAAGTAGTTTTAAAAGATATTGTTGAATAATTTGGGATATAACCTCATGAACCATCGGATAATACGTTCTGCTGAGTTTAATGGTGACCGTGCCTGGGCTGCTTTAGATATCGCGAACATGAGCGGAATCACGGTACGCCTACATTGGACAGATCAGCCCTACAAATGGCATATCAATGATGGTGAAGAAGTATTTGTTGTGATGGGCGGTACGGTAGATATGCACTATCGTGAAGGTGGACAAGAACATATTGTTCGTTTGCAAACCGGAGATATCTTTTTCGCCGGTATTGGTACCGAACACGTTGCCCACCCGCAAGGCGAAGCACGGATATTGGTGGTTGAAAAGGAAGGTAGTATTTAGGCTAGGCTGCTAAAGATTTTGAAAAGAGCAGAACCAAATATTTGTAGGAAATTAAAGAATTTGGTTTTAAGCCCTGATACCCGGTAGGACATCCATGTCGGCATTAATAATGATGCTGTATGAATATAAAAGTAGGTAGAAAAAATGGCTATTTATCAATCCGGTGTTATTTTTGATCAAGTCGACACCCTACAGTCTGACTGTTGGACGTTGGCTGCTTATGAAGCGCGCGGCGGTTACCAAGCTTTACGTAAAATTTTGAGTGAGAAAATCTCACAAGATGATGTGATTGCCGAAGTGAAAACTTCTGGTTTGCGTGGTCGGGGCGGTGCTGGCTTTCCTACCGGCTTAAAATGGAGCTTTATGCCCCGTTCTTTTCCAGGTGCAAAATATGTAGTTTGTAATACTGATGAAGGCGAACCAGGTACATTTAAAGATCGTGACATCATTATGTTCAATCCGCACGCATTGATTGAAGGTATGATTATTGCCGGCTATGCGATGGGTGCAGAGGCTGGTTATAACTATATCCACGGTGAGATTTTTGAAGGGTATCAGCGGTTTGAAGAGGCATTGGCCGAGGCTCGCAGAGCGGGCTTTTTGGGTAAAAATATTATGGGTTTGGGGTTTGATTTCGAACTCTTTGCTGCACATGGTTATGGCGCATATATCTGTGGTGAGGAAACAGCTTTGCTAGAATCGCTGGAGGGTAAAAAAGGCCAACCGCGTTTCAAACCGCCTTTCCCGGCTTCATACGGTCTGTATGGTAAACCGACTACTATTAACAACACCGAAACATTTGCTTCGGTACCTTTTATTATTCGCGATGGTGGCAAAAATTTTGCCGACCAAGGTATTGAGAATGCGGGTGGTACAAAGTTGTTCTCTATTTCCGGTCATGTGAACCGTCCGGGTAATTACGAGGTTCCTTTGGGAACGCCCTTTGCCAAATTGTTAGAAATGGCCGGCGGTATGAAAGACGGCAAAAAGCTTAAAGCCGTGATCCCTGGTGGTTCTTCTGCTCCCGTGTTGCCCGGTGAGATTATGATGACCTTGAATATGGATTATGATTCCATCGCTAAGGCCGGTTCTATGCTTGGTTCGGGTGCCGTGATCGTAATGGATGAAGATGTATGTATGGTTCGCGCGTTGGAGCGATTAAGCTATTTTTACCATGAAGAGTCTTGCGGCCAGTGTACCCCTTGTCGGGAAGGTACTGGTTGGCTTTACCGCATCGTACACCGTATTGCTGAAGGTAAAGGACGTCCGGAAGATTTAGAGTTGCTTGATTCTATCGGTAACAATATGGCAGGTAGAACGATTTGCGCCTTGGCGGATGCAGCGGTTTTCCCGGTACGGAGCTTTACCAAACATTTCCGCCATGAGTTCGAGCATTATATTGAACACGGCAAGCCTGCCAAAGAACATAAATGGTGTTAATTTATTCGGATGGTATGATATTTAATTTCATCTGAAAATAATAAATATTATTGTTTTAAAATTACATCTTTTAATCATGTAAATTTAAGAGTGCGTTGTTAAGATGAATATAGTTCGTAAACAATGTTTCTTGTGTTGGAAAACTTATAAACAAAAGAATTTATTCATTTTCTCCGTGGCAGACAGAGTAGCAGAGATTTGTGTTCATTGTAAAAATAGGATTAATGATTTAGTTCCTGATTTGCCACCTGAAACTATGCATGAAATGATTCTAGCTACTAATATGTTGGTTTTTAAAGTAGGAATTGAGCGTACAGAAGCCATTAAATTGGTGATTAAGAACATCGGTTCATTGGACGTGATAGAGAAAATTGGTAGGGATCATAAAAAAATGGGCGGCAGAAGTAAACCCGTGCGTATGAGATTGCATACTAATCATCCAGATGAAAGAGAATTCTCACGTGATATCTTTGATCGGGGTATTAGGATATCTGGAAGCTTTCATTCTAAAAATTGAAATTATCGCTATAACTATTTTTTAAAGTTATTTAATTAATTTTAAGATATTTAATATTTACCAGGTAACGTAGGAAACACACCATGTTACAAATCGAAATTGACGGTAAGCAGGTATCGGTAGAGCAAGGCACCACCGTAATGGAGGCGGCGCACAAGCTTGGCACTTATATTCCGCATTTCTGCTACCATAAAAAGTTATCTATCGCCGCTAACTGCCGCATGTGCTTGGTAGAAGTAGAAAAAGCACCCAAGCCGCTACCTGCCTGTGCCACACCGGTAACAGACGGTATGGTAGTTCATACCCATTCTCCTAAAGCCAAACAGGCACAAGAAGGGGTAATGGAATTTTTGTTGATTAACCATCCGCTTGATTGTCCGATTTGTGACCAAGGTGGCGAGTGTCAATTACAGGATTTAGCAGTCGGATATGGTCAGTCTTCAAGCCGCTATCAGGAAGAGAAACGCTCGGTAGTCGGCAAAGATATGGGCCCATTGGTGTCGGCAGCCGAAATGAGCCGTTGTATTCACTGTACCCGTTGCGTACGTTTTACAGAAGAAATTGCCGGTATGCAGGAAATCGCAATGGCAAACCGCGGTGAGTTTTCTGAAATTATGCCGTTTATCGGTAAAGCCGTGGAAACCGAATTATCGGGTAATGTCATTGACTTATGTCCGGTTGGTGCGCTGACTAGCAAACCATTCCGTTATGATGCCCGCTCTTGGGAGCTAAGCCGTCGTAAGACCATTTCTGCGCATGATGCTTTGGGTAGCAACCTGATTGTGCAAACTAAGGATCACACCGTCCGCAGAGTGTTGCCGTTGGAGAATGAGGCGGTTAACGAATGTTGGATTTCGGATCGTGATCGTTTCTCTTACGAAAGCCTGTATCATGAAAGCCGTTTGAAAACGCCGAAAATCAAACACGGCGGGAAATGGCATGAAGTGGATTGGTCGACTGCATTGGAATACGTTCGTAAAACATTAGATTGTATTGCAAAAGAGGATGGTAAAGACCAAATCGGTATTTGGGCTAATCCGATGAATACGGTTGAAGAATTATACCTGACCAAAAAGCTTGCCGAAGGTTTGGGTATCAAACATATCAGCACACGCTTGCAGCAACAGGACAATCGTCTTTCAGATGGCCTCAAGGGTGCGCAGTGGTTGGGACAAAGTATCCAAGATTTGGCAGCCAACGATGCCGTACTGATTGTTGGTGCTAATCTGCGTAAAGAGCAGCCATTGTTGACCGCTCGTTTGCGCCGTGCAGCCAAAAACGGTATGGCATTGAGCTTGGTGGCTTCCAGTCATGAAGAATTGCATATGCCGTTATTTGCCCGTAAGGTCACTCATCCGAATGATTGGGTAGATTTGTTAGGTAACTTGGCTGATGATACGCAAAGTGCTATCACCGATAATCTGAAGCAAGCTGAAAAAGCAACCATTTTATTGGGAGCGGAAGTTCAAAACCATCCTGATTATGCGGCTATTTATGTAGCTGCTCAGAAGCTTGCTGCTGTTACTGGAGCAGTTTTGGGTATTTTGCCTCAAGCTGCCAATAGCGTAGGTGCTGATGTGTTGGGTTTGAATATCGGGCACAGCATTCAACAAATGTTGCAAGAGCCGAAAAAAGCCGTATTGCTTTTGAATGTGGAACCTGAAATTGATGTCGCTGATGGTGTACAAGCCGTTGCTGCATTAAAGCAGGCACAAAGTGTGATGGCATTTACACCGTTTGAAAGCGAAACATTACGTGAAGTTTGTGACGTAATGCTGCCCATCGCACCTTTTACCGAAACTTCTGGTAGTTTTGTAAACATGGAAGGCCGTTTGCAATCATTCCATGGAGTGGTAAAAGGTTTTGCCGATTCGCGCCCTTTATGGAAAGTACTGCGTGTACTAGGCAATGTATTCGAATTGGCCGGCTTTGAATTCGACAGTAGTGAGCAAGTGTTGCAAGTTGCAGTCGATAAAGCAAATTTATCAGAAAAGCTGAGTAATCAAAGCAGTTGGCTGGGTAGTTCCCGCCAAAATAGTAATCAGTTGTTGGTACGTGTCGGAGGAGTCGGTATTTATCATACTGATGCTTTGGTACGCCGTTCTGAACCGTTACAAGCAACCAGCCATGCTCAAGTGCCGGCAGCTCGAGTGAACCCCGTTACTTTATCGGTTTTGGGTTTGCAAGAAGGTGAACGGGTTTATGCAATGCAAAACGGTAATCGTATTAAAGTTACTGTTTTATCTGATACAGGCTTGCCTGAAAATGTTGTGTACCTCCCGCTTCATACTGAAAATGCTGCGTTGGGTGCGTTGATGAATACCATCGAGTTGGTACGGGGTTAATCATGCAAGAATTTTTTCAAACCTTGTTGGGTAACGAAATCGGCCTGATTGTTTCAATTGTGTTGAAAATTGTGATTATCCTGATTCCGCTGATTCTGACAGTTGCTTATCTGACTTATTTTGAGCGTAAAGTAATTGGTTATATGCAGCTGCGAGTAGGGCCGAATGTAACGGGCCCTTTCGGTTTGATTCAGCCGTTTGCCGATGTATTGAAGCTCTTGTTTAAAGAGGTAACTCGTCCGTCTACCTCCAATAAAGCTCTATTTTATATCGGCCCGATGCTATCGCTTGCTCCGGCATTTGCAGCATGGGCTGTGATTCCTTTCAGCAGTGAGTGGGTATTGACGAATGTAAATGCAGGCCTGCTGTTTATTTTGATGATTACTTCTTTATCTGTATATGGCGTAATCATTGCTGGATGGGCTTCTAACTCAAAGTATGCCTTTTTGGGAGCAATGCGTTCTTCAGCACAAACGATTTCATATGAAATTGCTATGAGTGCTGCGTTAGTAGGGGTAGTGATGGTATCGGGTAGTATGAATTTTGCCGATATCGTGGAGTCGCAAAGTAAAGGTATAGCAGGCGGTTCGATTTTCTCTTGGAATTGGCTGCCTCTTTTCCCGCTGTTTATTGTTTATTTGATTTCAGCTGTGGCAGAAACCAACCGTGCGCCTTTTGACGTGGCAGAGGGTGAGTCTGAAATTGTAGCGGGTTTCCACGTAGAGTATTCAGGTTTTGCCTTTGCCTTGTTTTTCCTTGCCGAGTACATTTTTATGATTTTGATCGCTGCGTTGACTTCATTAATGTTCCTCGGTGGTTGGTTATCACCTTTCCCTCAAAGTTGGGGCATTATCGGTACACCTAGTGTGATTTGGATGTTTATTAAGATGGCCATGATTCTGTATGGTTATCTTTGGATTCGCGCGACTTTTCCACGTTACCGGTATGACCAAATTATGCGTTTAGGTTGGAAAGTACTGATCCCGATAGGTTTCCTCGGTATTGTAGTACTTGGCCTGTGGATGATTTCGCCCTTGTCTTTGTGGAAGTAAGGGAGGAGAAGTAAGATGACTAATTTAGTAAAAACTTTCTTACTGGGTGAGCTTATAAAAGGAATGGGCGTAACGCTTAAAAACTTTTTCGCCCGTAAAGAAACCATTATGTTTCCTGAGGAAAAAACACCTCAATCAGTTCGTTTCAGAGGATTGCATGCACAGCGCCGTTACCCGAATGGAGAGGAACGCTGCATTGCCTGCAAATTGTGTGAAGCTGTTTGTCCTGCGATGGCAATCAATATTGAATCTGAACAGCGAGAAGACGGCACGCGTCGTACCACCCGTTATGATATTGATTTAACTAAGTGTATTTTCTGCGGATTCTGTGAGGAAGCGTGTCCGGTAGATGCGATCGTGGAAACACATATTTTAGAGTATCACGGTGAGAAGCGTGGTGACCTTTACTATACAAAACCGATGCTGCTGGCCATTGGTGACCGCTACGAAAGCGAAATCGCCAAGCGTAAAGCAGCTGATGCGCCGTATCGCTAAGGAGCCGTGAAATGACGTTTTCCCTTATTTTATTTTATGTATTTGCTGCCATTGTATTATTTGGTGCGCTGAAAACTGTTACTGCTAAAAACCCAGTACATGCAGCTCTCTATCTTGTACTTACTTTCTGTACGAGTGCCATGATTTGGATGCTGATGCAAGCTGAGTTCCTTGGGATTGTATTGGTGCTGGTATATGTTGGTGCAGTGATGGTGTTGTTCCTGTTCGTTGTAATGATGCTGAATATTGATATCGAAGAAATGCGCGCAGGATTCTGGCGTCATGCTCCAGTAGCAGGCACGGTTGGTGTGTTAATGGCAGTGGTGCTTATCATGATTCTGATTAATCCAAAAACGAATCTGGCTGCTTTTGGATCAATGCAGGATATTCCGGCCGACTACAGTAACATTCGTGATTTAGGTAGCCAAATTTATACAACATATTTGTTACCGTTTGAATTGGCCGCTGTATTGCTGGTGTTAGGTATGGTTGCGGCAATTGCTTTGGTACATCGCAAAACCTACCAACCCAAATATATTAATCCCGCTGACCAAGTTAAAGTAAATGCAAAAGAAGGTCGTTTACGTATGGTGAAAATGAAAGCCGAAGTAGCTGAGCCTGTAAATACTACAGCTGTTTCAGACGGCCAACCAGAAGGTGAGGGCAAAGCATGATTACCTTAACCCATTATTTAGTTTTGGCTGCATTATTGTTCGGCATTAGTGCTATGGGCATTTTTATGAACCGTAAAAATGTTTTAGTTTTGTTAATGTCGATTGAGTTGATGCTTTTGGCCGTCAATTTCAATTTCATCGCATTTTCACAGTATTTGGGCGATACCGCCGGCCAGATTTTTGTATTTTTCGTATTGACGGTGGCCGCTGCGGAATCAGCAATCGGTTTAGCTATTATGGTATTGGTATTCCGTAATCGTAATACCATCAATGTAGCCGACTTAAACCGCCTTAAAGGTTAATCGGGAGAATAAGAATAATGGATAATATGAGCTTATATCTGACCATTGCCTTAGCACCGTTAGTCGGTTCGCTGATAGCAGGTTTGTTTGGCAACAAAATCGGTCGTTCCGGTGCACATACAGTTACCATTCTGGGCGTAGCTGTTTCTGCGGTGTTGTCGGCTTATGTGTTGTATGGTTTTATTGACGGTAGCCGTACTAAATACGATGAAAATGTTTATACCTGGCTGACAATGGGTGGTTTGGATTTCTCAGTCGGTTTCTTAGTAGATAGTTTGACTGCCATGATGATGGTGGTAGTAACCAGCGTGTCACTAATGGTACATATCTACACTATCGGCTATATGCATGATGAAGAAGTTGGTTATCAACGCTTTTTCAGCTATATCTCCTTATTCACTTTCTCAATGCTGATGCTGGTGATGAGTAATAACTTCATTCAGCTGTTTTTCGGCTGGGAAGCTGTCGGCTTAGTGTCTTATTTACTGATCGGCTTTTATTTCAAGCGAGAGAGTGCCATTTTTGCTAACTTAAAAGCATTTTTAGTAAACCGCGTTGGCGACTTTGGTTTCTTGTTGGGTATTGGCTTAGTATTAGCTTACTTCGGGGGTAGTCTGCGTTATGCCGATGTATTTGCTTATTTGCCTAATCTTCAAAATGCAACTATTCAGTTGTTTCCTGGTGTTGAGTGGTCGTTGATGACGGTAACCTGCCTGTTGCTTTTCGTAGGTGCTATGGGCAAGTCAGCTCAATTTCCCTTACATGTTTGGCTGCCAGATTCCATGGAGGGCCCGACACCGATTTCCGCATTGATTCACGCAGCTACAATGGTAACAGCAGGTTTGTTCATGGTATCGCGCATGTCGCCGATGTATGAATTAAGCACGACGGCACTAAGCGTAATTATGGTGATCGGTGCGATTACTGCTTTGTTTATGGGTTTTTTGGGCACCATTCAAAACGATATCAAGCGTGTGGTGGCTTATTCTACGCTATCGCAGCTCGGTTATATGACTGTTGCTTTAGGAGCTTCGGCATACTCGATTGCTATGTTTCATGTGATGACGCATGCCTTCTTTAAGGCTCTATTGTTCTTGGCAGCCGGTAGCGCCATTATTGGAATGCACCATGATCAAGATATGCGCCACATGGGTAATCTGAAGAAATATATGCCGATTACTTGGATTACTATGCTGTTGGGTAATCTTGCCTTGATTGGCACTCCTTTCTTCTCAGGCTTTTATTCAAAAGATTCAATTATTGAAGCGGCTCATGCTAGCACATTGCCAGGTAGCACTTTTGCGTACTTTGCCGTATTGGCTAGTGTATTCGTAACTGCTTTTTATGCTTTCCGCCAATACTTTATGGTTTTTCACGGTAAAGAAAAATGGCGTGATTTGCCTGAGCATCATGATGCACATCATGACGATGGGCATCACCACGGTTTAGGTAAAAACGATAACCCCCATGAAAGTCCGTGGGTAGTTACCTTACCTCTAATCTTATTGGCCATCCCTTCCGTCATTATCGGTTATCTCGCTATCGAACCTATGTTGTATGGTGATTTCTTCAAAGATGCTATTTATGTGAATACCGAATTACATCCTACAATGGCTATTTTGAAAGAAGAGTTCCACGGACCGTTAGCAATGGTAGCGCACAGCTTGCATACTCCAGTTCTGTACTTGGCAATTGCCGGTGTCTTGTTAGCGTGGGTTCTATATGTGAAAGCTCCGCATTTACCTGCGAAGATTGCCTCGGCATTTAGCCCTATTTATAAAATTTTGGAAAATAAATATTTCTTAGATGCTATTTATTTCAATGTTTTTGCCAAGGGTTCGCGTGCATTAGGTAACTTTTTCTGGAAAGTTGGTGATACCGCCATTATTGACAATGGTATTGTGAACGGTTCGGCCAAATTTGTGGGTGCTATTGCCGCACAAATCCGCAAAATGCAAAGCGGTTTTATCTACACATATGCAGCAGCTATGGTTTTCGGTGTGCTGGTGTTGGTAGGTATGACGTTCTGGCGTTTGTTTGCCGGGTAATGTAGGAATCAATCTTAGAATAAACAGGTTATGAATATGTTTGATAACTTACTCAGTTTGGCCATTTGGGTGCCGATAGCAGCGGGTGTGCTGGTATTGGCTACCGGTTCCGATAGCCGTGCAGGCATCGCTCGGGTTCTGGCCCTTATTGGTGCTTTGTCCGGTTTTCTGATAACGCTGCCTCTATTTACAGGCTTTGATCGTTTAAACGGCGGTTACCAATTTACAGAGTTCCATAGCTGGATTCCTGCGCTTAATATCAATTATGCCTTAGGTGTGGACGGTATTTCGGTATTGTTTGTTATTCTCAATAGCTTCATTACTTTGATGGTTGTACTTGCCGGCTGGGAGGTTATTCAAAAGCGCCCAGCACAGTATATGGCGGCATTTCTGATTATGTCGGGCTTGATTAATGGTGCTTTTTCCTCTCAGGATGCGATTTTATTTTATGTGTTCTTTGAGGGTATGTTGATTCCTCTATACCTAATCGTTGGTATGTGGGGTGGCCCACGTCGTGTATATGCATCCGTAAAACTGTTTCTATATACCTTATTAGGCTCGCTCTTAATGCTGGTAGCTTTGATTTATCTTTCTTTCAAGGCCGGGGGCAGCTTTGCAATTACTGATTTGCAAAACTTGAAACAAATTCCGTTTACCATCCAACAGTTGTTGTTTGTTGCTTTCTTCTTATCTTTTGCTGTCAAAGTACCGATGTGGCCTGTGCATACTTGGTTACCGGATGCTCACGTTGAAGCACCGACAGGTGGCTCGATGGTTTTGGCTGCCATTACTTTGAAAGTTGGTGCTTATGGCTTTCTTCGCTTTGTTTTGCCGATATTGCCGGATGCCTCACGGTATTTTGCACCGGTAATTATTGTACTGTCATTGATTGCGGTGATTTATATCGGTATGGTGGCACTGGTGCAAACAGATATGAAAAAGCTGGTGGCTTACTCTTCTATTAGCCATATGGGTTTTGTAACGCTGGGTATGTTTTTATTTAGTGGCGGCTATCTGAATGATTGGGCACTCAAAGGCGCCATTATCCAGATGATTTCGCATGGCTTTGTATCTGCAGCAATGTTTATGTGTATCGGTGTAATGTATGATCGGTTACACACTCGTAATATTGCGGATTATGGCGGTGTAGTAAATGTTATGCCTAAATTTGCTGCCTTTATGATGCTTTTCGGTATGGCAAATGCGGGCCTGCCTGCAACTTCCGGCTTTGTAGGTGAGTTTATGGTAATTATGGGTGCCGTCGAAGTAAATTTCTGGATTGGTGCTTTGGCAGCTTTGACACTTATTTATGGTGCTTCTTATACTTTGTGGATGTATAAACGTGTTATTTTTGGCCCGATTACGAATCCCGAAGTGAAAGAAATGAAAGATATCAACTGCCGCGAATTTGCCGTATTGGCGATTTTGGCTGTGGCGGTTTTGGGTATGGGTTTGTATCCGCAAGCCTTTATTGAAGTCGTACATCAAGCGGCCAACGACTTGATTGTACAAGTAGCACAAAGCAAGATTTGAGGTGTGTGAATGAACTGGACTGATTTGAATTTAATCCCGGCCATGCCTGAAATTGTTTTGCTTTCGGCATTGGGTATCGTATTGCTGGTGGATTTGTGGACGAGTGATAAGAATCGTAATCTGACCCATATTCTCAGCTTGCTTACTCTGGTTGTAACTGCCGCTACCCAGTGGATGGTATGGATGCCGCAAAGCGTTTCTACGTTTAGTGGAATGTATATTGCAGACGGAATGTCGCAGCTTTCCAAAATGGTGATGTATGCGGCAATGTTTGCTATGTTGATCTATGCCAAACCATATAATCAAAGCCGAAAAATCTTTAATGGCGAATTTTATATCTTAGCCTTGTTCGCTTTAACTGGCATGAGCGTAATGGTGAGTGCGGGGCATTTCCTTACGGCATATATTGGCTTGGAATTGTTGTCACTTTCTCTGTACGCTATGATTGCTTTGCGCCGGGATTCCGGAAATGCTGCGGAAGCAGCACTGAAGTATTTCGTACTGGGTGCTTTGGCTTCAGGTCTATTGTTGTACGGTATCTCTATGGTATACGGTGCAACCGGCTCACTTGAGTTCGCTTCTGTACTTGCTTCAGCACACGAAGGGCAATCTAATATTTGGTTGTTACGCTTGGGATTAGTTTTCATCGTAGTGGCTGTTGCATTCAAACTGGGTGCCGTACCTTTTCATATGTGGGTACCCGATGTATACCAGGGCGCGCCTACCTCGGTTGCGACTTTTGTCGGTACAGCACCTAAAGTTGCAGCAGTTGTATTCGCTTTCCGAATTTTAGAAACCGGCTTGGGTACTGTCTCTCAAGATTGGGCTCCAATGTTGGCCATCTTAGCAGTGGTTTCATTGTTGGTGGGTAATTTGGTCGCTATCATGCAGACCAATATCAAAAGGATGCTGGCTTACTCAACGATTTCTCATATGGGTTTTATTTTGTTGGCATTTATGGCTGGTGCCGTTGGCTTTACTGCCGGTCTGTATTATGCGATTGCCTATGTGGTTATGGGATTGGTAGGTTTCGGTGTATTGATGTTGTTGTCGAATGAAGCATTGGAATGCGAAGAAGTCAGCGATTTAGCCGGTTTGAACCAACGCAATGCCTGGTATGCATTTTTGATGCTGCTGACGATGTTCTCAATGGCCGGTATCCCGCCATTGATGGGGTTCTATGCCAAATTTGCAGTGATTAAAACGCTGTTGGAGCAAGGCTATGTATGGCTATCAGTATTTGCTGTTGTCATGTCTCTGATTGGTGCCTTCTATTATCTGCGTGTAGTAAAAGTGATGTATTTCGATAAAAATACACATGAAGAGCCTTTGGGTAGTAACTTTTTTGCCAAAGCTTTGTTATCCGTAAATGCATTATTGCTGTTGGTATGGGGCGTAATGCCGCAAAGTGTGATGAATTGGTGTGTTCAGGCATTGAAAAGCACATTGTAATATTTTCTATATTGGATAACGGCAACCCACGAAGGTTGCCGTTTTTGCTAAGATACAGCCTGTGTAACAGGCCGTCTGAATATTATTGGACATCTTAATAACCAATAATGCTTGATCTGTTTGAATCTTTTGATAGCTGTTTGATCTGGTTCTGTAACACTGATAAAGCCACGGTTTTAAATTTCAGGATAATTGTAAGATGACCGCTTCCATGTATACCCTTTTGATATTGGCATTGATTTTTGCTAATGCTCCTTTTTTGACTAGCCGGTTTTTCGGTATTTTTAAATTGGTAAAAAAACGCTTTATCCATCACCTGCCGGAATTGGCCGTAGGTTTTGTTATTACAGGCTTATTAGCCCGCTTATTGGAATCTCGTGCCGGCAGTGTACACCCCCAAGATTGGGAGTTTTATGTAACGGTAGCCTGCCTATATTTGGTTTGCGCCTTTCCTGCATTTGTATGGCGCTATTTTTGGCATAGTAAACACAAAGAATAGGATAGGCTGTCTGAAAATATTGCCTTGAAGTTGGTTGTTGATCGATTTTACGGAAATCGCACGGAATAGCATGATGCAAAAATCAATTGAAAATCTTTCCCAAGCCCGCTTGATTGTTGTCAAAGTAGGGTCCAGTTTGGTAACTGCCGAAGGTAAGGGAGTGGACAAACAGGCATTGAGTAATTGGGCTGCACAAATTGCCGGCTTAAAAGCGCAAGGTATACAGGTGATTTTTGTATCCAGTGGTGCAATTGCAGAGGGAATCAAGCGTTTGGGTTGGGACAAGCGTCCGAAAGCGGTCAATGAATTACAGGCAGCTGCGGCAGTTGGTCAGATGGGGATTGCCCAAGCTTATGAAGAAGCTTTTGCTCCTTACGGTATCATGACGGCCCAGGTTTTGCTGACGCACGAAGATTTAAGTAATCGTACCCGCTATTTGAATGCCCGTAGTACATTACGCACTTTGTTGGAAAAAGGGATTGTACCGATTATCAATGAAAACGATACGGTTACAATTGATGAAATCAAATTGGGGGATAACGATACGCTTGGAGCTTTGGTCACTAATTTGGTGGAAGCCGACGCTTTGGTGATTCTGACTGATCAGCAAGGGTTGTATGATAGTGATCCGCGTAAAAATTCACAGGCGAAATTGATTGGGCGTATTGCGGCGGAACACCCCGATTTAGAGCGTATGGCAGGCGGAGCCGGCAGTGCGGTTGGTACCGGCGGTATGTATACCAAAGTTATGGCAGCCAAGCGTGCCGCATTAAGCGGTGCGGCTACAGTGGTTGCTGGCGGGAGGGTTCCGGCCGTGTTGGAACGTTTGGCTAGAGGAGAGTCAATCGGTACGTTGTTTACCAGTGAACATAACCGTATTAATGCCCGTAAGCAATGGTTGCTTGGTCATGTACAACTTTGCGGCAGACTAACCGTAGATATAGGTGCAGAGCGGGCAATTGTAGAAAAGCATGCCAGTTTGCTGCCGGTAGGATGTATTCGGGTAGAGGGACACTTTTATCGCGGCGAATTAGTTGCCGTGGTGAATGCAGAAGGTAAGGAAATCGCCCGAGGTTTGTGTAATTACAGCAGCTCGGAAACACAAAAAATACTGCGTACGCCTTCGGATCAGATTGAAGCTAAAATCGGCTATATCATGGAAGACGAGTTGATACACCGAGATAATATGGCCAGACCGTGGTAAATTGGTTTTCAGACGGCCATAGATTATTTTCAGAACCATTTAGGTATCAGCCGGTTGAATCATTCTGACTATTTTATGTGTGTGATATTAAGATCAAAGAGTTGTATTAAGTAGCAGCGGCAGTGTCACAAAATATTCAATAAAATGTCATAGTTTGCTTGCTTGTCACATTAGCGTCATTTGAGTGCGTTATGCTTGTCATCATAATGAATTTGGATCGCTACCTTTTAGGTTGCCTAAAATAATTGGAGAAAAGCATGGCTAAAGTTCGTGTGTTGGCAGTTGAAGATGAAGAATCTATCCAAGCATTGATACGGTTTACTTTAGAACAGGCGGGTTTTGAAGTGGAAGTTGCATCCAGCGCGGAAGCAGCCCGACAAAAGCTGGACCAAGCATTGCCGGATGTTGCCTTATTGGATTGGATGCTGCCGGGACAATCGGGAGTTCAGTTAGCCAAGCAGCTTCGGCAAGATGAGCGCAGTAAAGATTTGCCAATTATTTTACTGACGGCCCGTAGCGAAGATATTGATAAGGAGCAGGGCTTGAACCAAGGTGCGGATGATTATCTGACCAAGCCGTTTTCACCACGAGAATTGATTGCACGCATCAATGCTTTGTTGCGTCGCCGTGCACCACAAAAAACTAGTGAAATAATCGAGATTAAAGGTTTGAAATTAGACCCTGCTGAGCAGAGGGTGTATGGGAATGAACAGCCTGTCAGCTTCGGACCTACGGAATTCAAGCTGTTACATTTTTTTATGACGCACCCTGAGCGCGTGTACAGCCGCCGCCAATTGTTGGACTTGGTGTGGGGCGATCATGTATTTGTTGAAGAGCGGACAGTAGATGTACATATACGCCGTTTGCGGCGTGCTTTAGAACCGACGGGATTTGATCGGTTTGTACAAACAGTACGCGGTGCCGGTTATCGGTTCTCACATAAAGAGGCCGCCTGAACGTGGGATTTGTTTGGAAACACATCGCTAACGGTTTGTTTTGGTTATCCGTATTGGCATTGATAGGTTATGCAGCAAAAGGTCTAACTGGTCTTTTGCTGCTTTGTTGTTGTTGGTTAACTTTGTGGCTGATATGGCAGTTTTACTATATTTTCAAATTGGTAGGCTGGCTGGCATCTCCAAAAATAAGCAGTATTCCCCAAGTAAACGGCATGTGGGCGCAAGTTTTTAATACGCTTCTGCGCCAAGCGAAAAGCCGTAAAAAACGCAAACAAAAGTTGGGTTCGGCTTTGCAACGTTTTAATCGAGCGGTAGAAACCATTCCCAACGGTATTTTGATTCTTAACAAACAAGGGCGAATTACTTGGATGAATTCGCTTGCCGTGCAGCATTTGAATCTTAACCCACATTCCGATTGGGGGGGAATCTTGAAAAATTTGGTGCGTACCCCCGCATTTTTGGATTATTTACAGCATACGCCTCAGGAAATGCCGGATATCAAAATCACTATGCCGAAAAACGGCGGGTTAACTGAGCGGACTTTATTAGTATCTCGTGTCGAATTCGAGGGAGACGAAGAATTATTTATTACCCGCGATATCAGTGAGGCAGAGCAGCTTAATGCCACACGCACAGCTTTTGTCGCCAACGTATCTCATGAATTGCGTACACCTTTAACAGTAATAAACGGTTTTTTAGAAACCATGGCGGATATGCCTGATTTACCCCGTGAGCAAACCCGGCAATTTATCGGTTTGATGCAAAAAGAGGGTACCAGAATGCAAACGCTATTGGCAGATCTGCTGACTTTATCGCGTTTGGAATCGGGCATAAAAGGCGAACATACTCCTATCGATTTATCCGCATTGGTGGGTTTGTTGGCAGAAGACGGTAAGACACTGTCGGCAGGCAAGCATACTATTGAGACCGATATTATCCCTGATTTGTGGATAGGCGGTATTTATACCGATTTGTATAACGGTCTGAGCAATTTGGTATTCAATGCCGTACGTTATACACCGGAAGGCGGGCACATACGAATCAGCTTAGAGCTGGTTCCGTCGGAGAACCTTTTTACCTTGCAGCCGATTCGCTTTTCTGTGAAAGATAACGGCCCTGGTATTGCAGCCGAACATCTGCCCCGTTTGACCGAACGTTTTTATCGGGTCGATAAAGGACGAAGCCGCTCCAGTGGGGGGACAGGCTTAGGCTTGGCGATTACCAAGCATGCCTTGGCAGAGCATGGTACTGCATTACAAATTACTAGTGAGGTGGGTGTAGGCAGTGAGTTTTCAGTGATATTTAAGCAAGCCGTTCCTCCCTCTCGTGCTTAACGGGCTTTGTTTTTTGAATAATTTTTGAGTAGGGTCGGATGAATTTATTTTTGAAACAAAAATATTGATTAAAGATGCCGTCTGAAAATACAGGCGGCATCTTTGTTTAGTGTCTGTTATGTTGATACGGAACCAGGTAGTAAGTCGAATATCTTACACTAATTCATGCAGAGCCATGCCGTATCAGATTGGCAGTATATCGATCAAGCCAGTTGCAGAATGGGCTTTCCGGCTTTGCCGACAGCTTGTTGGTAGGCTGGATTGGCTTCAATGCGTGCCAAATAGCTGCGGATGTTGGGATACATACCGAGGCTGGAGCGGGCAGCTGCGGCCTGAAGAGGGTAGCTCATCATGATATCGGCACCGCTGATGAAGTCCCCCATAAGCCAGTTTTTTCCTTCTAAAGCTTGTTCGACATGGCGTAGATGCTGGGTAGTTTGCGGGCGCAAAAAGCGAGACTGCGCCTCCTCGTTGATTTTTTTAGCCGCCGGCCTAATTAAAAAAGGCATCGGTGCAGTTTCGATTTTTCGGAATACCAGCGACATCAGCATCAGCGGCATTAACGATGCTTCGGCATAATGCAGCCAGCGTTGGTATTGCCAATAATCGGGATGGTCGCGCTCGGGCATGAAACGGCCATTGCCGTATGTTTGGATAAGGTAGTCGGTAATTGCACCGCTTTCGGCCAAGATCATATCACCGTCTTGCAGAATCGGCGCTTTACCTAAAGGATGTACTTTTTTAAGCGCATCTGGCGCTAAGAGGGTGCCGGGGTGGCGTGCGTGTTGGCAAAGGGTGTATTCGAGACCGAGGAGTTCAAGCAGCCATACGATACGTAAAGAGCGCGATTGCGCTAAGGCGTGGAGTTTCAGCATATTTTTCCCATTTTATATTTTCGTAATGTGACGTCGGAGCAGCGGCCTTTGTGGCTTATTTGTTTGGCTGCCGTTATTTTATTGAAATAATTCGATAGGTTAATATTATATTTTGTTATTTTCAATAGTCTGCATAAAAAGCGTTTGAAAATAGCAGGCTAAGCCGAAATATCGTAGGTGGATTTGCGACAGGTTGGGTTATGGAGTGTGGCTGCAATATGTTGCGGGGAATATTCAGGCCGTCTGAAGGTTTCAGACGGCCTGAATGTCGGTTTGCCTGATATTCCGGATTTTTGGTTAGCGGGTACGCGCCAATAATTCATCGGCTAGGTTGAGATAGGCAAGCGTTCCTTTGGCCTTGGCATCATAGGCAAGAGCCGGGAGGCCGTGGCTGGGAGCCTCTGCCAAACGCACGTTTCGCGGAATCGTAGTGGTAAAAAGCTGCTTACCGAAGTGCGATTGCAGCTGTTCGGTTACCTCCTGCGCCAAGCGGCTGCGGCTGTCATAAAGGGTACGCACAATGCCGAGAATATCCAGTTGGGGATTGATTGCTTGGCGGATTTTACGGACGGTGGCGACTAAGTCGGAAATGCCTTCAAGCGCATAGTATTCGCAAACCATCGGGACAATAACGCCTTGTGCGGCAACCAAGCCGTTGAGTGTCAGTAAGGTTAGTGTTGGCGGGCAGTCGATGAGGATGTAGTCATAATCAGCGCTGATATCGGCCAATGCGTTTTTCAGACGCATCTCGCGGGCGATTTCCTGAACCAATTCTATCTCGGCACCGGCTAAAGCACGGTTGGCGGCCAATACGTCATAACGGCCCGCCTCACTTCTGACAACGGCTTCTTTAACACTGGTTTCACCAAGCAGCACTTGATAGACGCCGGCGTCGAGGCTGCCTTTGTTGATCCCGCTGCCTGTAGTGGCATTGCCCTGCGGGTCGAGATCGATCACGAGAACACGTTGTTTTTTATCGGCCAGCGAAGCGGCAAGGTTGACCACAGTAGTGGTTTTGCCGACGCCGCCTTTTTGGTTGGCAACGGCGATGATTTTTGCGCTCATATCATTATGTCTTCATGCAATCGTTTGGTCAGCGTGAATTGTACCGTTATTTGTTTGAAAAGGGTATCGGCAGGCAGACTGTGTTGGGTTAGATGAAGTTTGGTTTTGAGGGTAGGCGGCAACTTCGGGATGCGGCTTGATAGAATACCGGGTTGTCTCGAAAACATTCCCACAATTCTGCCGCTTCCCTTGTTTTCGCGTAAAATGCACACAAATACAATATCCCGATCTCTGCTTAGGGCGCCGCCCGCAGGCAGAAACTTAAAATATATTTTTGCGGAACTTAAAACATGTATGCCACCGTATACCTTGAAGACCACGAATATATAGCCTTGTGCGACCTCCTAAAGCTTGCGGGTTTGGCTGAGAGCGGCGGGCAGGCCAAGGCTGTGATTGCCGAGGGGCAGGTGTTGCGTAACGGCGAAGTGGAAACCCGAAAAACAGCTAAAATCCGCGGCGGCGAAGTAATTGAATTTGCCGGAGCGGTGTTGGAAGTGGAAAACGGCTATGACCCGGATGCTTAAACCGGAAGACCTGCTGCCTGAGCCGATACGTCCCGAGGATTGGGAATGTTGCGGTAGCGAGTGCGGCGATGCGTGTATCCAAACCATTTATTGGAAAGAAAAGGCCCGGTACGATGCGCAGCAACGCCTTTTGAAGGAGCAGCAGGCCGAAAAAGAGGCCGATCATGATTGATTTGCATTGCCATTCTAATATTTCGGATGGCACTTTGCCCCCGTTCGAGGTAGTACGTTCGGCGCATGCCAACGGCTGTACTATGTTGGCTTTAACCGATCACGACCATACCGGCGGCTTGGCTGAAGCCCGCGCACAAGCAAATGCTCTTGGTATGCGTTTTATCAACGGCGTAGAAGTGTCGGTAACTTGGCGGCATCGTAGCGTGCATATCGTTGGTTTGGATTTTGATGACAATCATAGCGGATTGCAGCACCTTTTGGCCGAAGTGCGTAAAGGCCGTTTGAAACGGTTGGAACAGATTGCCGAAAAGCTTGAAAAAAAAGGCATAACAGGGGCATATGACGGTGCATTGGCGTTGGCGGCCAATCCCGAGATGGTATCGCGTACCCATGTGGCGGAATTCTTGATTGCACAAGGCGTGGTGCGTAACAAGCAGCAGGCGTTCACCCGCTATCTGGGGGACGGCAAACCGGCCGGCGTAAAGCACGAATGGGCAAGTTTGGCCGATTGCGTAGAAGCGATTAAAGCGGCCGGCGGCTTGGCGGTGATTGCCCATCCGATGCGTTACGGTTTTTCGGCAACGGCCAAACGCAATTTATTTGAAGAATTTAAATCATTGGGTGGACACGGTATCGAAATACATAGCGGCAATTGCGATAAAAACGACCGTCTCAATTATGCTTTGCTGGCTGAACGTTTCGGCTTGATGGCCAGCGTAGGCAGCGATTTTCACCGTAAAGGCGATTACAGCGGCGGTGTATTGGGCGTTTGCCCGCCGTTGCCGGAAAATTGTACGCCGGTATGGACATGTTTTAGAGATACCTAATTGATGATAAGCATCCGTAGTCGGATATTTTCAGACGGCCTGCCGATGCAAAAAGTAGTGTGGGTGTGAAAGCGTACTTAAATAACACAATCTGATTCATGTCTTTGCCTTTGCATGATTAACCTTATCCCGCTACAAATATACCCATAACAGATAATATTGAATAAAGGAACATAAACTATGGCGCAATTTTTTGCCATTCATCCCGATAATCCGCAAGAACGCCTGATTAAGCAGGCGGCGGAAATCGTGAAACAAGGCGGAGTGGTGGTGTACCCGACCGACTCTTGCTATGCGTTGGGCTGTCAGCTTGGCGATAAAGATGCGATGGAGCGTATTTTGAATATCCGCAAAATCGATCAAAAACATCATCTCACTTTAATGTGCGCCGATTTGAGCGAACTCGGTACTTATGCCAAAGTCGATAACAGCCAGTTCCGCCAACTGAAAGCGGCTACTCCCGGCAGCTATACCTTTATTATGCAGGCGACCAAAGAGGTACCCAACCGAACGCTACACCCCAAACGCAAAACCATCGGCTTGCGCGTGCCGGATAATAAAATCGCTTTGGCATTGTTGCAGGAGCTGGGCGAACCGATGTTAAGCTGCACGTTGATGTTGCCGGAAGACGCCGAGCCATTGTCCGATCCATACGAAATCCGTGACCGTCTCGAACACAGCGTTGATTTGGTGATAGACGGTGGCTGGTGCGGTACTGATCCGACAACCGTAATCGATATGACAGACGGTGTGGAGCTGGTGCGTGAGGGCAAGGGAGATAAGGCTTTATTCGGTTTGTAAGCACACTGGTTTTTGTTGGTGGAAATATATTTCAGACGGCCTTGTATATGGCAGGCCGTCTGAAAATTAAGAAAGGAAATCCCGAATGGGTGGTAATTTTAATTTAGGTATTTTTTTATTGGCGGTGCTGCCGGTATTGTTGGCGATAACCGTACACGAAGCCGCACACGGTTATGCCGCGCGTTACTACGGCGACCGTACGGCCGAGCAATTGGGTCGGCTGACGCTGAACCCGTTGGCACATATTGATCCGATTGGTACAGTGGTTGTGCCTGCCTTGCTGTTTTTTACTACCGGCTTTATGTTTGGCTGGGCCAAGCCCGTGCCTGTGGTTTCGAGAAATTTACGCAATGTCCGTATCGGTATGCGGATGGTGGCGATTGCGGGTCCGCTCTCCAATCTGGTGATGATGTTCGGTTGGGCATTTGTGATGATGTTGGCACCTTGGGTGCCGGCCAGTTTCCAATATCCTTTGACTCAGATGGCCAATTTCGGCGTTACCATTAATGCTTTGCTGTTCGTATTGAATATGCTGCCGATTCTGCCTTTGGACGGCGGGCGTTTTGTCGATACTTTCCTGCCGCCTAAGGCTTCGATGGCTTTTCAAAAAATCGAACCTTACGGTATGTGGATTTTGGTCATTATGATGTTTACCGGCGTACTTGGTGCGATTATGCATCCTTTGGTATCGCTGGTGCTGAGCTTGGTAAGATAAGATATTGCTTTGCCCGATAGAGTTCAAAGCACACAGGCCGTCTGAAAATAGTTTCAGACGGCCTGTGTATTTGGAGTGCTACTATTTTACTCTTTGCGCTTGCAAATTTGTAAAACTTCCATTCCGTATCGGACAGCTTTCGTTTCATCCACTCCGTGTACGGCTTGCAATTCGGCTAAGGTTTGCGGTTGCTTGGCGGCGATTGCGCGCAAGGTGATTTTGCTGAATACCTGATATTCTTCTATGCCTTCTGTTGCTGCTGTTTCCGAACACCATTGCAGCAGGGAACGCATCAGCCGGCGTCGCTGTGCAGCCTCTTCGGAAAGGCCGTCTGAAAAAGGAGCGCAAACGGCTAAAATATCCGTACCGTATTTCCCGGCGCGTACTTCGCCCAAACCGTAAATGCCTTGCAGATCGAGGGTGTTGGCGGGCGTGTAATTAAGCATGTCTTCAATGCTTTCGTCCGCACAGATTTTACTCGGGGCGCAGCCTTCTGTTTGCGCCTGACGGGTGCGCCATTCCAGCAGGGCGGTACGAAGGGCACGACTTCGGTTGTCTTCGAGTGTATCGGATACGGGTGGTACGTTTTCAGACGGCATGTGATGTGTTAAGGAGCAAATCTCGAGGATTTCCAAACCGAATTTTTGGATTTTCGCTTCGCCCAGCCCGTAAATATCATGTAGCTCGGCCACGGTTTGCGGCATTTTTTCAACGATGTCGCGTAGAGTTTTGTCGCCGCAAATCACATAAGCGGGTACTTCTTCGGCTTTGGCCTTGCTGATTCGCCATTGGCGTAAGGCTTGCCAAATGCGTTCTTCGCGTTCGGTACGCAGCCATTCGTCTTTCGGTTTTTCGATGGCGGTTTTGTCGCGTTTGAGCGGGCGCAGCCAAACGGGTGTGCTGCTTTTGAGTACGGTTTTGGCGGCTTCGGTAAGCTGCAATGCCTGATGTTGCATCACATTGACGTTGAGCAAGCCCAAACCGATACATTGCCGGACTACGCCGCGCCATTCTTTGTCGGACAGCGTGTCGCCGATGCCGAAGGTAGAGAGTTTGTCGTGGCCGTTGCTTTTGATCCAATCATCTGTTTTGCCGCGTAATACATTGATAACGTAGCCTGCTGCAAAGTTCTGTCCTACACGGTATACACAGCTGAGTAGTTTTTGCACCAATACTGTGCCGTCAAAGCGTACAGGCGGGTGGAGGCAGTTGTCGCAATGCCCGCAGGCTTGGGTAGTTTCGCCGAAATGTTGCAGTAACGCCGTGCGGCGGCAGTCAGCGGTTTCACATACACCCAACATAGCATCGAGTTTTTGCTGCTCGATTTGTTTTTGTATATCGCTACCGTTGCCCTGCTGGATGCGTTCGCGCAGAATTACCCAGTCGTTAAGACCGTAGCACAACCAGCTGACAGCCGGCAGGCCGTCGCGCCCGGCGCGGCCGGACTCCTGATAAAAATGCTCGATACTTTGCGGCATATCAAGGTGGGCGACAAAGCGGACATCCGGCTTGTCTATACCCATGCCGAAGGCCACGGTAGCCACTACGATAACACCGTCTTCGCGGGTAAATCGGCGTTGGTGGGCTTCGCGCATTTCCATACTCATACCGGCATGGTAAGCGATGGCGTCGAGGCCGTTTTCACATAAAAAACCAGTGATGTCATCTACCTTTTTGCGGCTCAGGCAATATACGATACCGCTTTGCCCTGCCGCCTGTTTGCGGATAAATTCGAGCAACTGGCGTTTGCCGTTGTTTTTCTCAATGACTTGGTAGTAGATGTTGGGGCGGTCGAAACTGGCGATAAATTCGGGGCTGTTTTCCAGTTTGAGATAGTGTTTGATATCGGCGCGGGTTTCGGCGTCGGCCGTCGCAGTGAGGGCGATGCGCGGAATGTCGGGATAACGGTCGGCCAAGATACCGAGCTGCTGGTATTCGGGGCGGAAATCATGTCCCCATTGGCTCACGCAATGTGCCTCGTCGATGGCAAACAGGCTGATGGTGTTGTAATCGAGAAAACGTAAAAAACGCTCGCTCACCAAGCGTTCGGGCGCAACATACAACAGTTTCAGACGGCCTGTTGCAATCTCTTCGGCAATACGGCGCACTTCCTCGCTCGAAGTTCCGCTATGCACGCTGGCGGCAGCGACGCCCGCCGCATGCAGGGCGGCTACTTGGTCGTTCATTAATGCAATCAGCGGCGATACCACTACCGCCACTCCTTCGCGCATCAAGGCCGGAATCTGGTAGCACAGGCTTTTGCCGCCGCCCGTAGGCATCAATACCAACAGGCTTTCGCCGCCGGCCAGCGTGTTGACGATTTGCTCCTGCTTGCCCCGAAATTCGGGGAAGCCGAATACATCGTGCAAAATCTGCCGTGCGGCGGGCGGGTTGGTCATAAAGCGAAATCCGTTATATGATACAAAGCTGCCATTTTATCTTTTTTACAGGCCGTCTGAAAGGAAAGCCATGAATATCCGTATCCTTAGCCCCGCGGTTGCGCCGCTGCTGGCCGTTTTGCTTGCTTCTTGTGCCTCTACCGGGCCGAATGTGTCGGGCAGCTGGAAAGAAATCGGGGTTACCAGTAACGGTAATATCCAGGCCAGCATAGATACCGCCAGCGTCCGCCGCAGCGGAAATTTGGCGACTTTCCGTGATAAGAAGACCGTATTGAAGCCGTCGGAAGAGCGTTATGTGAATACGCCGCGTTATAAAACGGCGGTCGGCGAGTGGGAAATCAACTGCCGAAACAAAACTTACCGTCTCACTGCCTTACAATTACTGGATGAGCGCGGCCAAGTATTGATGAACCAGCGCTATACAGCCACCGACTTGCGCCCGATGTCGGTGATGGACGGTTCGATTACCGAAAAACAGTACGAAACCGTATGCCGCTGATGACGGTTGCGGTTGGTAAGGTAAGATTTTTTAAACTATAGGAGTACACCATGAAAAAATTGCTGTGTATCACTCTTTTGGCGGCCAGTTTGCCAGCTTGGGCGGATGCGGCCAATGATTTGTTGGGTGCGCAAGCGGCTTTTCGCCAAGCCTTGAGCGCGCAAAACAGTAACGGCGGCAAAATCGTTTCATTGCAACGCGATCTGGCTGCGGCACAGGCACGTTTGCAGCAAACCCAAGCCGAAATCACGCGTTTGGAAGGTGAGCTGCAGGCAGCTACGGCAGCCAAAGCACAAAACGACAATGCGCTTCAGGAGGCCGGCGCGCGTTTGAATGCCGCATGGGCAGCCGCCCGTGCAAGCGGTACTGCCCAATAAAAAAAGCGTTGTAACATTTGCCCGTGTTATAATTCTCGCGCATATGGGCAAAACAGACAGTCGCCGCGCATTGCGTAAAGCGTGCGGGGAGGAAAGTCCGGGCTCCGCAGAGCAGAATGCCGGCTAACGGCCGGGCGTGGCAACGCGACGGAAAGTGGAACAGAAAGCAATACCGCCGATGGCTGCTTTGAGGCAGCACAGGTAAGGGTGAAAAGGTGCGGTAAGAGCGCACCGTGCACTTGGTAACAAGGCGCAGCAGGCTAAACCCCATTCGGAGCAAGACCAAACAGAACACGATGACGCTGCTCGCCGAGTGTTCGGGTAGGTTGCTGGAGCGTATCAGCAATGGTACGCCTAGAGGAATGACTGTCCGCGACAGAACCCGGCTTATCGTTTAGCCCATATGCCGCCTTAATTCAAAGCCGTCCGTACAATATTATGATGCGGGCGGCTTTTTCCTATTGGTATCTGCGGCATCATACGGTTGGCGGCAAGGGATATGATTGTTTCATATCAAGATATGCCTGCTGCACAGTCAACAAATACGCTATTTTATGATATAAAGCGCATGACAATCCCTCTAACCCAACCCCGGAGCAATTGCATGGAACTAGTATTTATCCGCCACGGCCAAAGCGAATGGAACGCTAAAAACCTTTTCACCGGCTGGCGTGATGTAAAATTGAGCGAACAAGGTTTGGCCGAAGCCGCTGCCGCCGGCCGCAAGCTGAAAGAAAAAGGTTATCTGTTTGATATTGCTTTCACCTCAGTACTGACCCGCGCTATTAAAACCTGTAATATCGTTTTGGAAGAAAGTGACCAGCTGTGGGTGCCACAAATCAAAACTTGGCGTTTGAACGAGCGCCACTACGGCCAACTGCAAGGTTTGGATAAAAAGCAGACGGCAGAAAAATACGGTGACGAGCAAGTACATATTTGGCGTCGGAGCTACGATACGTTACCGCCGCTTTTGGATCCGGCCGATGAATTTTCTGCCCATAACGACCGCCGTTACGAACACCTGCCCAGCGATGTAGTACCCGACGGTGAAAACTTGAAAGTCACTTTGGAGCGTGTGCTGCCGTTTTGGGAAGACCAAATCGCTCCCGCCATCATCAGCGGCAAGCGTGTATTGGTGGCGGCGCACGGTAACAGCTTGCGTGCTTTGGCCAAACATATTGAAGGCATTTCAGACGAAGACATTATGGCTTTGGAAATTCCGACCGGCCAACCGTTGGTATATAAGTTGGATGAAAATCTGAAAGTGATTGAGAAGTTTTATTTGTAAAAATAAGCGTATACTTTGTACCGCATAATATAAAGAAAATGCCGTCTGAAAATTTTCAGACGGCATTTTCTTTATATTAAGGATTATCCTTTGGTTTTGCGGTTATACACCAGCGAAGTGAGGATGGATGCTCCCAGAGCGCCGAATACGACTGACAACGAAATACCCACCGGGACGTGTACCCATTTGATAATCAGCATTTTGATACCGATAAAGCTGAGCACGAAAGCCAAACCGTATTTTAAGAAGATGAAGCGGTCGGCGATATCGGCCAGTAAGAAGTACATGGCGCGCAAACCCAAGATGGCGAAAATGTTGGAAGTCAGCACGATAAACGGATCTTTGGTAACGGCAAAAATGGCGGGAATGCTGTCGACTGCAAACACAACGTCGCTGATTTCTACCATGATTAAAACCAAAAACAAAGGCGTGGCAATGCGCTTGCCGTTCTCAACGGTAAAGAATTTCTCGCCGTCCAATTCTTTGCTCACACGGATGTGTTTGGTCAGCCATTTTAAGATGCGGTTGTCAGACAGATCTTGTTCTTCCTCGTCATCGTGTTTAATCATCTTGATACCGGTATAGAGCAGGAATGCGCCAAATAGATACAGAACCCATTCGAATTCACGCACCAGTGCGGCACCCACAAATACCATAATCGCACGCAGAATAATCGCGCCCAACACGCCGTAAAGCAGTACGCGGTGCTGGTATTGCGGCGGTACTTTGAAGTAGCTGAATATCATTAGGAAAACAAAAAGATTGTCCACCGCTAAGGATTTTTCCAGAATATAACCGGTTAAAAATTCCATTACTTTGGCCGAGGCAACGGCATGGCCGTAATCCTGGTTATGGCCGAGTTCCCAATACAGCCAGCCGGCGAAAGCCATCGAAACCGCTATCCAAACCACCGACCATACCAGTGCTTCTTTAGGGCTGACTTTGTGGGCGCCGCTTTTTTTCAATGTCAGCATGTCGATGCCGATCATCACCAAAACAGCAATAAAAAAGACGCCGTAAAATAACGGCGATCCGACCGAGGCTTCTGAAACCATGTGTGTCTTTCTGCGTTTTAATAAAAAATAGATGTGCAGGATTGTAGCATATCCGTATGGTAACGGGTGGGAGGATTCTATTTTAAAATTAGTAGGTTGGGTTGGAAATTGTAAAAAATTTATTTAGATGCGGCGGCAATCGTGGCATTTTATTTGCGTTTGGCATAATAGGAAGGTTGTAGATGGAATATCCAACAATATGCCTATGCCGTTTGAAAATTTTCAGACGGCATAGGCATATTATTTTTAAGTAAGGGGGTTATCGGGCCTTTTCAAACTTCACTTCTTCGCCGAATACCTGCTGCCATAAGTCGCGTACGCTTTGGTAATAGGCTTGCACTTCTTCGGTAACTTCTACTTTTTCCGCATCGCGCAGTTTGGTGTTGTGCTGCTGTTGGCGGTAAAAACGGTAGGCAGTACGGGCTTGTTCGGCCAGTGTGTGGCTGATTAATCCGGCATCGGCGGCGATATTGAGCAGGGCGATGTTACCGTAGTTGTCGAGTAGCAGAGGGTGTTCGCCCGAATAGGCGAGAATCAGGTATTGCACGATAAACTCGACATCAACCACACCGCCGCGGGCGTATTTGACGTTGTACTCTTGCGGCGGATGAGTGGCGAACATTTTTTCGCGCATCTCAATGATTTCGGTAGCCAGTTCGCTGCGGTTGCGCGGACGGGTAAGGATTTCTTGACGTAAGGCATCGAATGCTTGGCCGATTTCGGCTTTGCCACAGATAAAGCGGGCACGGGTAAGTGATTGGTGCTCCCATGTCCACGCGCTTTCGCGTTGGTATTTTTCAAAAGCGGCGACAGTGCAGGCCAGAAAGCCCGAGTCGCCGTTGGGGCGCAGGCGTAAATCGACATCGTAGAGCGAGCCTGCGCCGGTGGCGGCGGATAGCCAGTTGGTGAGGCGTCGGGCGAAGCGTCCGTAAATATCGGGGGCGTCGGGGTGCGGGTCGTCATACACATAAACCAAATCGAGATCGGAGGTATAGCCGAGCTCTTTTCCGCCGAGTTTGCCGTAGCCGATGATGCCGATGTTGGGTGTGTCGGTGTGGGTTTTGGGTGTGTCTGCCCATACGCAGGGTATGGCAGCAGCCAAAATGGTATCGGCCAGTGCGGAGAGTTGGTCGGACAATGCTTCTACCGTCCACAGACCGGCCAGGTCTTGTACGGCGAGGCGGAAAACTTGGGTATGTTGGAAATGGCGCAAAACGTCCATTTGGGCTTCGGTGTCGCCGGCGGCGTTGTGCAGGCCGTCTGAAAGTTCGGCGGCAAGTTTGGGCCAATCGTAAACGGTGTCCATCAGCTGGGCGCTGAGTAATTCGTCGAGCAGAATCGGATGGCGCATCAGGTAAGAAGCAACCCATGAACTTTGGCTCATTAGGGCGGCCAATTGGTTTAATGCCTGCGGATGTTCGTGTAAAAGGGCGAGATACGACGAGCGGCGGCTGATGTTTTCGAGAAAATCGAGCAGACGCAACAGGGTGTCGGTCGGGTTAGCTTGTGCGGCTGAGGCTTGTACCAATAGCGGGATAATCGTATCGAAGCGCGGCTGTGCGGTGCTCGATAGCTGACGGTATTTGTGGCCGGAGCGGATTTGGTCGAGCCGTTTGGCAATCAAGCCGGCTTCGAAGCCGTGGGCGGACAGCTGGTTGAAGCGTTCCTCTGGATCGGGGTTTTCCTGCCAAATGCAATGCCAGCAGTCGTCTAGTGTATGGCTTTGTTCGGCAGGGTCGGCGAGGATTTGGTTGAATATGGCGTTAACGCGGCTGCGGTGGGTGTTGAGGCCATCTGAAAAAGCGGCATAGTCGGCAAAGCCCATGCTTTCGGCGAGCAATTGCTGCTGTTCGGGGTTGTCGGGCAGCATTTGGGTTTGTTGGTCGTCCCAATATTGCAGGCGGTGTTCTACATCGCGCAGGAAGCGGTAGGCTGAGAGTAAGGTTTGGACGGTTTCGGCATCAAGCATTTCCAATTCTTGCAGTTTGAGCAGGGTTTCCTGTGTGCCTTTCAGTTGCAGGGCGCGTACTTGCCCGCCGCGGATAAGTTGGAAAATTTGGGCGATAAATTCGACTTCGCGTATGCCGCCCGCTCCGAGTTTGACATTATCGGCCATGCCTTTGCGGTTCACTTCTTGGCGGATTTGCTTGTGCAGCCCGCGCATGGCTTCGTAGGCGTTGAAGTCGAGATATTTTCGGAAAACAAACGGGCGCACCAACGCATTGATATCGTTGGGATAGGGGGTGACGATACGGCCTTTGCACCAAGCATAGCGTTCCCATTCGCGCCCTTGGGTAATCAAATATTGTTCGAGGGCGGTTTCGTTGAGAACCAATGCCCCGGAGTCGCCGTCAGGACGCAGACGCATATCAACGCGGAAAACTTGGCCGTCGCCGGTAATGTCGTTGAGCAGAGAAATCAGCTTTTGGCCGACTTTGGTGAAGAATTCCTGATTGCTCCGTTCACGTTTGCCGTCGGTATCGCCGGATTCGGGGTAGATGAAAATCAAATCAATGTCGGAAGAAACATTTAATTCGTATCCCCCCGCCTTGCCCATCGCTACCACGCTGAGATATTGGGGTTGTCCGCTGTGCCGGCCTATCGGCGTACCGTACATGCTTTGATAATAAGCATAAGCGTAGTCGAGGGCGGTATTGACGGCGAAGTCGGCAAAGAGGGTGATGGTTCGGGTAACTTCTGCCAAATCGCTGTTACGGTTGAGGTCGCGGGTGATAATCTGGGCCATCACATAACGCCGCAGGATTCGGAGTTGTGCGGCGATTTCTGCTTCGTTTTCCGCCTCTTTTAAGGTCTGCCAATCGGTGAAATTTTGAAAGTCTTCAAGGCTGAGTACTTTGTCGAGCCAGGGGGAGAGTATTTCGGGTTTGAGGTTGCCGTTGTCGAGGTGGCGGGCAAGATATTGTGAATATCGGCGGGCGGATTCGGTGGCTGTCATGGCGGAGGGGCTTTACGTTTGTAGACAATAAAATCTTATCATATCAATCTTTAATGCCGTCTGAAAGTTTCAGACGGCCTTGCCGTTATAGCAAAAAATAATGAAATATAGCCAGTATTACCGTGCCTTTTACTCGTATGACTGAGTGAAAAAATGCTTGACGATTGAAATAAATTGCCACAAAAATGTAAACCATTGTAAGTTTGAACGAGAATCCGGGCTTGCCGGAGCAATCAATAAGGAGTGGTGAGAATGAATTCTTCTATCGTACGGCCGGGCGCGTTGTTGCTGGCTTTGGGTATGGCTTTTGGCTTGAGTGCGTGTAATAAAGATAATGCGCAAACTGCTGCGCCGGCGGCTTCCGGTTCGGCAGGCGGTGCTTCTGAGGGGTCACAGAGCATTACCATAAACAACGGTGCGGAGCCTGAGTCTCTTGACCCGCATAAAGTTTCAGGCGTGCCGGAGTCACATTTGCTGACCCAGCTGCTCGAAGGGCTGACTTCGACCGATAAAGACGGAAATACCGCGCCGGGTATGGCCGAATCTTGGGAAAGTGCCGATAACCAAGTGTGGATATTCAAACTGCGTGATGCAAAATGGAGCGACGGTTCACCCGTTACCGCCGAAGATTTTGTTTACAGCTTGCGCCGTTTGGTCGATCCGAAAACTGGTTCGCCTTATGCCAGCTATTTGGATGATGCGCACGTATTGAATGCCGGCGATGTGATGAACGGTAAAAAAGCTCCCGATACGTTGGGCGTGAAAGCGGTAGACGAGCGCACTTTGGAAATCACCCTCAGCCAGCCGGTACCTTATTTCCCCGATATGTTGGTACATACTTCAGTGAAGCCGGTGAATAAAAAAGCGGTTGAACAACATGGCGACAAATAGACTTCTCCTGAAAATTTTGTCAGCAACGGCCCGTATAAACTCAAGAGCTGGGAAGTAAACAGCCAAATCGTGCTCGAGCGCAATCCTGGGTATTACGATAATGCCAATACGAAAATCGACCGCGCCGTTTTCCTGCCGATTTCTTCGCCGCCTACTGATGTAAACCGTTATAAAGCGGGTGAGGTGGACTTCAGCTATAACGACTTGCCCAGCGATCAATTCCAAGCCCTGAAAAAAGAAATGGGTGAGGAAATGAAAACCAGCCCGCTTTTGTGCGTGTATTACTATGAAACAAATACGGTGAAACCGCCGTTTGACGATGCCCGTGTGCGCCGTGCGTTGGCATTGGCCTTAGACCGCGATACTTTTGCCGAAAAAGTGGTCGGACGCGGCGAAACGGCGGCTTACCAATTTACACCCACAGCTACCCAAGGCCTTGTCCCCAATAAACCCGAATGGGCAGGGTGGAGCCAAGAGCAGCGCGTTGCCGAAGCGAAAAAACTCTTGACCGAGGCCGGTTACAGCGAAGCCAAACCGCTTTCGTTTGATTTGCTTTACAACACCAATGAAAACCACAAGAAAAACGCCGTGGCTGCCGCTGCATTGTGGAAGCAGACTTTGGGTTTTGTAAATGTGAATTTGTCCAACCAAGAATGGAAAACTTACTTGGAAAGCCGCCGCAGCGGTAAATACCAAATGGCACGATCAGGCTGGTGTGCCGACTATAACGAGCCTTCGTCTTTCTTGAATATTCTGAAAACGGGCAATAGCAACAACCACGGTAAATACAGTAGCGCCGAGTTCGATCGTTTGATGGCCGAAACCCTCAAGCCGGGTATCAGCACGGAGCAGCGTGCGGATCTTTACCGTCAGGCGGAGGCCGTATTGGATAAGGATATGCCCAATATCAATGTTTACCACTATGCCAATGTGCGCTTGGTTAAACCTTATGTAGAGGGATATTCTATAAAAGATCCGATGGATAATTTCCATTTGAAATATATGTCGGTTGCCAAGCATTAATGTATCCGCGGCATACTTTCAGACGGCATAGGCCGTCTGAAAGTTTACTTATCATTGGCCATACGGATATTCCGTCTTTGGTAATGGAGTATGAAAGAAAGTTATGCTGAAACTGATTTTCCGCAGGGGGCTTGAGGCGATTCCCACGCTTTTGGTCTTGATTACCGTATCGTTTTTTATGATGCGGCTGGCGCCGGGCAGCCCGTTTACGGGTGAACGAAACTTGCCGCCCGAGGTGTTGGCGAATATCGAAGCCAAATACAATCTGAACGCCCCTTTGCACATACAGTATGTCAATTATCTCAAACAACTGGCACAGGGCGATTTCGGCCCGTCGTTCAAATACAAAGATTATTCGGTTAACGAGCTGCTTGCCCAAGCGTTTCCGGTTTCGTTGGAGTTGGGCATTTATGCGTTCTTAATTGCTTTGGTGTTGGGTGTTGTATTGGGCGTGATTGCCGCGCTGAAGCAAAATTCATGGTTGGATTATCTGCTGATGAGCTTGGCTATGACGGGTGTGGTGATTCCCAATTTTGTAAAAGCACCTTTGCTGGTGTTGATTTTCGCCATCGGCCTGAAATGGTTGCCCGCAGGCGGCTGGAACGGTGGGGCGGCGGCTAATTTGGTATTGCCGGTAGCAGCTTTGGCATTGGCTTACGTAGCCGGTATCGCCCGTATTATGCGCAGTTCGATGATTGAGGTGATGAACAGCCAATTTATCCGCACGGCGCGCGCTAAAGGGCTGCCTTTGCACAGAATCGTTTTGAAACATGCCTTACGCCCCGCCATGTTGCCGGTGATTTCCTATCTTGGCCCGGCATTTGTCGGCATCATTACCGGCTCGATTGTGATTGAAACCATTTTCGGTTTGCCCGGAATCGGCCAATTGTTCGTGAACGGTGCACTCAACCGTGATTACGGTATGGTGTTGAGTTTGACTATCTTGGTAGGCGTATTAACCATTGCATTCAATGCGGTGGTAGATATTCTGTATGCGGTCATAGATCCGAAAATACGCTATTGATAACCATCAGGCCGTCTGAAATATTTTCAGACGGCCTCGATAGATAACGATTAAGAACACATTATGAAACTAACCCAAAACCAGCTTGCCGCCGTGGAAACATTGGCAGAAGCAGCCGAAGTGAAAGGACGTAGCCTTTGGCAGGATGCTTGGCGGCGGTTTAAGCGAAACCGTGCCGCCTTGGCCAGTATGGCGGTATTGATATTGGTAACGGCATTCGTGCTACTGGCTCCTTTGTTTTCACCGTTTGCATATGATTATACCGATTGGGGGGCGATGCAGCAGGCGCCGCAGATGGAGGGCGGACACTATTTCGGTACCGATTCGCTCGGGCGCGATTTGTTGGTGCGTGTGGCCATGGGTGGTCGTATTTCGCTGATGGTGGGCTTGGCGGGCGCGTTGGTGGCCGTATTGTTCGGCACGGTATACGGCGCGGTGTCGGGCTTTTTCGGCGGTAAAACCGATATGCTGATGATGCGCTTTTTGGAAATTCTCAACGCCTTTCCGTTTATGTTTTTCGTGATTTTGCTGGTTACCTTTTTCGGTCGTAATTTGGTGCTGATTTTCGTAGCCATCGGTTTGGTGTCATGGCTGGACGTGGCGCGTATCGTGCGCGGTCAAACGCTGAGTCTTAAGCGTAAAGAGTTTGTCGAAGCCGCGGAAGTGGGCGGCGTATCGAAAACGGCGATCGTATTCCGCCATATCGTTCCCAATGTTTTGGGTGTGGTAGTGGTTTATGCTTCTTTGCTGGTGCCGGGCATGATTTTGTTTGAATCGTTCTTGAGCTTTTTGGGCTTGGGCGTTCAGGAACCTATGACTAGTTGGGGGGCGTTGCTGCAAGAGGGCGCACAAACCATGCAGGTGGCACCGTGGCAGATTCTGATCCCGAGCGTGTTTTTGGTAGTCACCCTATTTTGCTTTAACTTTATCGGTGACGGTTTGCGCGATGCGCTCGACCCGAAAGACAGGTAGGAAAACACAATGGCCTTGTTGAGCGTAAAAGATTTACAGGTGGTGTTCCGCACCGAAGACGGCGATGTAACCGCCGTCAACAAACTCAATTTCGATTTGCACGAAGGCGAAACGTTGGGGATAGTCGGCGAATCCGGCTCGGGCAAATCGCAAACCGCTTTTGCCGTGATGGGTTTGTTGGCGAAAAACGGTAAGGTAAAAGGTTCGGTAAAATTTAACGGGCGGGAATTGGTCGGTTTGCCCGAAAAAGAATTGAATAAAATCCGTGCCAGCGAAATTTCGATGATTTTTCAAGATCCGATGACTTCGCTTAACCCCTATATGAAAGTAGGTGCGCAGCTTACCGAAGTGCTGATGCTGCACAAAGGTATGGGTAAGGCCGAGGCGCGTGCCGAAGCCATCCGTATGCTTGAAGCGGTAAAAATCCCCGAGGCAAAAAAGCGTATCGATATGTATCCGCATGAGTTTTCAGGCGGCATGCGCCAACGGGTGATGATTGCCATGGCTTTGCTGTGCCGTCCGAAGCTGTTGATTGCCGATGAGCCGACTACTGCTTTGGATGTAACCGTGCAGGCGCAGATTATGGCTTTGCTGAACGATTTGAAACGTGATTTTGGCACGACCATTATTATGATTACCCATGATTTGGGTGTTGTAGCGGGTATTTGTGATCATGTTTTGGTGATGTATGCCGGTAGAACGATGGAATACGGGGGTATCGAGCAGATTTTCTACCGGCCGACCCATCCTTACACCATCGGTTTGTTGGGGGCTGTACCGCGGTTGGATGGAGAGGAAGCCAAATTGCCAACCATCGCGGGTAACCCGCCCAATTTGGCGGCATTGCCGCCGGGATGTCCGTTTCAAGCGCGCTGTAATTATGTAACCGATATGTGTCGACACAGTGAGCCGCCGTTAACGCAACAAGCAGACGGCAGCTGTCGCGCCTGTTTTTGGCAGATGGAAGGAGCGGATGTATGAAGCAGCCCCAGCCTTTATTGCAGGTACGCGATTTACGCGTTGTATTCCGTGTTCGCGAAGCCAAAAGCTGGCCTTGGCAAAAACCCGCTTTGTTGCAGGCCGTGAACGGTGTGTCGTTTGATTTGCAACCGGGAGAAACGCTTGGTGTGGTGGGTGAGTCGGGTTGCGGCAAATCCACTTTGGCACGCGCGATTATCGGTTTGGTGAAAGCCGAGTCGGGCAGTGTTTTGTGGCAGGGGCAGGATTTGACCAAGCTGGATGCAAAAACACTGCGGTTGAAGCGGCGGGATATCCAAATGATCTTCCAAGATCCGTTAGCATCGCTGAATCCGCGTATGACCGTCGGCGATATTATTGCCGAGCCGCTGCGAACGTTTTACCCTGAACTTGGCAAAGCCGAAGTGATGGCGCGGGTGAAGGAAATGATGGGTAAAGTCGGCTTGCTGCCTAATCAGATTAACCGCTACCCGCATGAGTTTTCGGGCGGCCAATGCCAGCGTATCGGTATCGCCCGTGCCTTGATTTTGAAACCCAAGCTCTTGATTTGTGATGAGCCGGTTTCGGCATTGGACGTATCGATTCAGGCGCAAGTGGTAAATTTGCTTAAGCAGATTCAACGCGAAATGGGCTTGGCGATGATTTTTATCGCCCACGATTTATCAGTGGTGAAGCATATTTCCGACCGTGTATTGGTGATGTATCTGGGGAATGCCGTCGAATTGGGCGAAGATCAGGCTGTATATGGCGCCCCCGCACATCCGTATACGCGTGCTTTGATGAGTGCGGTACCGATTCCTGATCCGAAGATTGAGCGGGGCAAACATATAGAATTGTTGCCGGGTGATTTGCCCAGCCCCCTTAACCCGCCTTCGGGCTGTGTTTTCCGTACACGCTGCCCTGAAGCTATAGAACTGTGTGCCAAAGAAAAACCGCAATTAAAAGGTGGGCCGGCACACCGTGCAGCATGTGTGAAGTATCACGCCGCAGATTAATATTCTGTTGTTGAAACAAAGTAATAAATACCGTCTGAAAATTTCAGACGGCATTTTATTTATAGGGAACGCTAAGTCGGCTTTGTAGCCGGCATGGCCTAGAGGTTCGAGTAAAGTTAGGCCTGGGATTTAAAAATCCAAATTGTTTTGTAAAACTCTTAATCGGAAATACCGACAAACCATCCTTTATCGCTGTTACGTTCTTTACGATTGCGGAAATGCTCGCGTAATGAACCGTTTTGACCGATTGGTGTGTTTTGCTCGAACTGCCAAATCATGTTGCTGCTGCCAATAGGATGGTTGCCGCGTATCCCGATATAGCTGCCTAAATCATCCACGGAGCTGTGGCTGAAGTGCGTGTTGCCGATTTGGGTTTGGGAGACGCTTAGCCCACTGCGGATAGTACCGTAGAGATTGACATCGGCTAATGCCAGTGCTGGTAAAAGGGCGGTAACAACAAAAGCGGTTTTTTTCATAGCGGTTTTCTTGTACGATGGAAAAAGCAGCATTCATATGCAAGGGAAGGTATTCCCTATCAATAAGCTAAGATGGATATATGTATGCTTTTAAAAGTGTAGCAGAACATCTGTCAAAATATCCTAGCCAAATGCAAATCCACGACAAGGAAATCACCATGAAAAATATCCGAGCCGCCGCCGTACAAATGGTATCTTCCACCAGCCCGTCGGATAATATCGCTGTCATGCGCCGTTTGGTTGCCGAGGCTGCGGAAGGTGGGGCCGATTGGGTATTGCTGCCCGAGTATTGGCCGATTATGGGGGCAAGTGATACTGATAAATTGTCTTTTGCCGAACCTTTGGGTAGCGGTGATTTTCAGACGGCCATGAGCGAAGCAGCGGGCAAGCACGGTATTGTTTTATTCGGCGGTACAGTGCCTTTAAAAAGTAGTGAGCCGGGTAAGGTCTTGAATACGATGTTGGTATACGGGCGAGACGGGCAGTGTATTGGCAGTTACGATAAAATGCATCTTTTTGGCTATTCGGGTTTAGGAGAGCGTTACGCAGAATCGGATACCATTGCAAACGGCAATCGTGTACCTTCTTGGGAAATTGAAGGGGTAAAGGTGGCGGTAGGCGTTTGTTATGATTTGCGCTTCCCTGAGTTTTTCCGTGCCCAGCTGCCTTTTGATGTCATGCTGTTGCCGGCGGCATTTACCTATACGACGGGTAAGGCGCATTGGGAGTTGTTGCTGAAAGCCCGTGCGGTTGAAAACCAATGTTATTTGATTGCCTCGGGGCAGGGCGGTAAACATGAAAGCGGGCGGCGTACGTTTGGGCATAGCATGATTATTGATCCGTGGGGGGATGTATTGGCTGTTCTGCCTGAAGGTGAGGGCGTGGTTAGTGCTACTTTGGATGAAGCGCGTTTGTTGAGTGTACGTAACCGTCTGCCTGCATTGGGCCACCGTTGTTTGTAAGTTGGCTAAAAGAATATGCTGGTCAGGGACGTATTCTGATAAAGTCACTTACTGAAAAACACAGGCCGTCTGAAAATTTTCAGACGGCCTGTGTTTTTCACTTTTATCGATATTCGATAATTAAACTTTAAATAAAGCAATACCGTTTTGAACGGTACTGACTATGCCGACTCTCATACTGTTAAAAACCATGTTACATGAGTATTTCACCAGCATTGTGTAGCGGTTGAGACACGGATAGTTTATTGTTTCGGTATGGCGCGTAATACGGGTTGACGGTTTTTATCCAGCATTTCAATACCGGTTCCAATTAAGCGGTAACTGTTTACTTTAGGTAGTGCGGCAGATATCAGCACTTCATTGCGCATATCACGACAAGACATACGCGTGGATGCAGGCATCGCAAAATTCAGTTCGTAATTACCCGATAAGCTATAGCTTCCCATTAAATTATTACAATCGGTTTCGGCGGAGAAGTAGCGGTCTTTTCTTAATAATAAAGTTGCGGATGTGTTTTCAATGCGTTCACCGTTGGCTTCGGTAATCTGCCATTGGTTAGCTAAGAGAGGATTGGCAAATGTGCTTTGGGGAACCGGGGCTATAATCGGGATGACGCAGCCGCTTAAAAGCGGCAGTAGTAAGAAAAGCTTTTTCATAGCAAAACATCCTTCGGAATTTATATAAAAATTATCTTTTCAGACGGCTTGTATATATATCGTAAAGTAACTCGTTAAGTTTATTAGAGGATAAATTCTAAACGGGCGAAATACACGAAGAGTGATATGACGACAACTTTTTACGAGTCAATAATTTTATTTTTATTAATGCATGGAGGTAGCAGAGGTTTTATTATGTTTATTATGGTGTTTATATCAGATTGAGAGTTTTTCATGCTTTGAAATGGCTATGTCATGTGCGGATAAGTGCAATTTTGATTAATGAAGCGCATAGGCTTCTTCAGATAAATAAAGTGTTGGTTTATAGCTGTTCCATGATATGTAAAGACAAGATTTTACTTGAAAATTGATTTGTTTTTATGATATATTTCGATGCTTGGTATTTTTACCAAGTATTTATTTTGTCCGAATTGGTCAGCCAATCGTAGCTGATCCCTTTATTTTAAAAGGAAAATAATCATGACTTTAGGTCTGGTTGGACGCAAAGTGGGCATGACCCGCGTGTTTAACGAACAAGGTGCATCTGTTCCGGTAACCGTGTTGGATATGTCTGCTAATCGCGTTACACAAGTAAAATCCAAAGATGCTGACGGTTATGTTGCCGTTCAAGTTACCTTTGGTCAGAAAAAAGCTAACCGCGTAACCAAGGCCGAAGCAGGCCATTTTGCCAAAGCCGGTGTGGAAGCCGGTCGTGGTTTGGTTGAGTTTGCTTTGACTGAGGAAAAATTGGGCGACCTGAAAGCCGGCGATGAAATCACTGTCGCTATGTTTGAGGCAGGCCAATTGGTTGATGTTACCGGTACCTCTAAAGGTAAAGGTTTTTCCGGTACCATCAAGCGCCATAACTTCGGTTCACAACGTACTTCACACGGTAACTCACGCTCTCACCGCGTTCCTGGTTCTATCGGCCAGGCACAAGATCCGGGTCGTGTATTCCCGGGTAAGCGTATGGCCGGTCAGTACGGCAACACCAAAGCTACCGTTCAATGCTTGGAAGTTATCCGCGTTGATGTAGAACGTCAGCTGCTTTTGGTTAAAGGTGCGGTACCCGGTTCCGTTAATAGTGACGTAGTAGTGCGTCCTAGCGTGAAAGTAGGTGCGTAATGGAATTGAAAGTAATTGATGCAAAAGGCCAAGTGTCAGGCAGTCTGACTGCTTCTGATGCTTTGTTTGCCCGTGAATACAACGAAGCATTGGTTCATCAGCTGGTAACTGCTTTTTTGGCAAATGCTCGCTCAGGTAACCGTGCCCAAAAAACACGTGCAGAAGTAAAACACTCTACTAAAAAACCATGGCGCCAAAAAGGTACTGGTCGTGCACGTTCCGGTATGACTTCTTCTCCGCTGTGGCGTAGTGGCGGTCGTGCGTTCCCGAATAAGCCGTCTGAAAACTTCACTCAAAAAGTAAACCGTAAAATGTACCGTGCCGGTATGGCTGCTATTTTGTCTCAGCTGGTACGTGACGAGCGTTTATTTGTGATTGACGAATTGTCTGCCGCAACCCCTAAAACCAAAGAGTTTGCTGAACAAGTGAAAAATTTGGGTTTGGAGCAAGTATTGTTCATTACAAAGCAATTGGATGAAAACGTATACCTGTCTTCACGCAATTTGCCGAACGTATTGGTTTTGGAAGCTCAGCAAGCTGATCCTTACAGCCTGTTGCGCTACAAAAAAGTTGTGATCACTAAAGAAGCGGTTGCACAACTGGAGGAGCAATGGGTATGAACCAACAACGCCTGATGCAAGTAATTTTGGCTCCTGTTGTTTCTGAAAAGAGCAACCTGCTGGCCGAGAAACGTAACCAAATGACTTTCAAAGTGTTGCCTAATGCAACTAAGCAAGAAATTAAAGCTGCTGTTGAATTGTTGTTTGGTGTTGAAGTTGCTGCCGTTACTACCGTTACTACAAAAGGTAAGGTAAAACGCTTCGGCCGTACTATTGGTCGTCGCAGCGATGTGAAAAAAGCTTATGTGAGCTTGGCTGCCGGCCAATCGCTGGACTTGGAAGCCGCTGCTGCAGCTGCAGATAAGGAATAAGTAAAATGGCTATTGTAAAAATGAAGCCTACCTCTGCTGGTCGTCGCGGCATGGTTCGCGTTACTGCGGAAGGTTTGCACAAAGGTGCACCTTATGCACCACTGGTTGAAAAGAAAAATTCAACTGCCGGCCGCAACAATAACGGTCATATCACAACTCGTCATAAAGGTGGTGGCCATAAACACCATTACCGCGTAGTGGATTTCAAACGTAACAAAGACGGCATCCCGGCTAAAGTTGAACGTATTGAATATGATCCAAACCGCACTGCATTCATCGCTCTGCTGTGCTATGCCGATGGTGAACGCCGTTACATTATTGCGCCTCGCGGCATTCAGGCTGGTGCAGTATTGCTCTCAGGTTCTGAGGCTGCTATCAAATCAGGTAATACTTTGCCGATTCGCAATATCCCGGTTGGTACCACCATCCACTGTATTGAAATGAAGCCTGGTAAAGGTGCGCAAATCGCGCGTTCTGCTGGTGCGTCTGCCGTATTGTTGGCTAAAGAAGGTGTGTATGCACAAGTGCGTTTGCGTTCTGGCGAAGTGCGTAAAATCCACGTTGATTGCCGTGCTACTATTGGTGAAGTAGGTAATGAAGAGCAAAGCCTGAAGAAAATCGGTAAGGCTGGTGCCAACCGTTGGCGTGGTATTCGCCCGACTGTTCGCGGTGTTGTAATGAACCCGGTTGATCACCCGCATGGTGGTGGTGAGGGTCGTACTGGCGAAGCTCGTGAACCGGTTAGCCCATGGGGTACGCCTTCTAAAGGTTACCGTACTCGTAACAATAAACGCACGGATAATATGATTGTCCGCCGCCGTTATTCAAATAAAGGTTAATTGATATGGCTCGTTCATTAAAAAAAGGCCCATATGTAGACCTGCATTTGCTGAAAAAAGTAGATGCTGCTCGTGCAAGCAACGACAAGCGTCCAATTAAAACTTGGTCGCGCCGTTCTACCATTTTGCCCGATTTTATCGGCTTGACCATCGCTGTTCACAATGGCCGTACACATGTGCCTGTATTTATCAGCGACAATATGGTTGGTCATAAGTTGGGTGAGTTCTCATTGACCCGTACCTTTAAAGGCCACTTGGCTGATAAAAAGGCTAAAAAGAAATAAGGTGAATCATGAGAGTAAGTGCACAACATAAAAACGCCCGCATTTCTGCACAAAAAGCACGCTTGGTTGCAGATTTAATTCGCGGTAAAGATGTTGCCCAAGCCTTGAATATCTTGGCATTCAGCCCGAAAAAAGGCGCTGAGTTAGTTAAAAAAGTGCTGGAATCGGCTATTGCAAATGCCGAACATAATGAAGGTGCTGATATTGACGAATTGAAAGTTGTAACAGTATTTGTGGACAAGGGTCCCAGTCTGAAACGCTTCCAAGCTCGTGCCAAAGGTCGCGGTAACCGCATTGAAAAACAAACTTGTCATATCAATGTGACAGTTGGCAACTAAGGAAAAGCTATGGGACAAAAGATTAACCCTACCGGTTTTCGCTTGGCGGTAACAAAAGACTGGTCTTCTAAGTGGTTTGCCAAAAGTAACGAATTTTCTACTGTCTTGAAGCAAGACATTGATGTTCGCAATTATTTGCGCAAGCGTCTGGCTAATGCATCCGTTGGTCGTGTTGTAATTGAGCGCCCTGCTAAGTCGGCTCGTATTACCATCCATTCAGCTCGCCCGGGTGTAGTAATTGGTAAAAAAGGTGAGGATATTGAAGTGTTGAAGCGTGATCTGCAGGCACTTATGGGTGTTCCTGTTCACGTAAACATTGAAGAGATTCGTAAACCTGAGTTGGATGCTCAAATTATTGCAGATGGCATTGCCCAGCAACTGGAAAAACGTGTTCAATTCCGCCGTGCTATGAAACGTGCAATGCAAAATGCAATGCGTGTTGGTGCTAAAGGTATCAAGATTATGACCTCTGGTCGTCTGAATGGTGCTGATATTGCTCGTAGTGAGTGGTATCGTGAAGGACGTGTGCCGTTGCATACTTTGCGTGCAAACGTGGATTATGCAACTAGCGAAGCGCATACTACTTACGGTGTTTTGGGTTTGAAAGTTTGGGTTTATACTGGCGAAGGTAATGAGAAAGCCCAAGCTAAGCCTGAGCAAGAGAAGAAACAAAGAAAGGCAGGTGGTCGTCATGCTGCAGCCAACTAGAATGAAATACCGCAAGCAGCATAAAGGCCGTAATACAGGTGTTGCTACACGCGGTAATAAAGTTAGCTTTGGTGAATTTGGTCTGAAGGCTGTTGGTCGTGGTCGTTTGACTGCACGTCAGATTGAAGCTGCACGTCGTACTATGACACGCCACATTAAACGTGGTGGCCGTATTTGGATTCGTGTTTTCCCAGACAAGCCAATTACTGAAAAACCAATCCAAGTTCGTATGGGTGGCGGTAAAGGTTCCGTTGAGTATTATGTTGCTGAAATTAAACCAGGCAAAGTATTGTACGAAATGGATGGCGTGCCGGAAGCGTTGGCTCGTGAAGCTTTTGAGCTGGCGGCTGCCAAGTTGCCGATTCCGACTGTATTTGTAGTAAGACAGGTAGGTCAATAATGAAAGCCAATGAATTGAAAGACAAATCTGTTGAGCAATTGAATGCTGATCTGCTTGACTTGCTGAAAGCACAGTTTGGCCTGCGTATGCAGCATGCAACTGGCCAGTTGGCAAAAACCAGCGAGTTGAAAAAAGTACGCCGTAACATTGCTCGTATTAAAACCGTTTTAACTGAAAAAGGTGCCAAGTAATGAGCGAAGTTAAGAATGTTCGTACTTTGCAAGGCAAAGTGGTTAGCGATAAGATGGATAAAACAGTAACTGTATTGGTGGAGCGTAAAGTGAAGCATCCCTTATATGGTAAAATTATCCGTCGTTCTACCAAAATTCATGCTCATGATGAGCAGAATCAATATGGTATTGGTGATGTGGTGGTTATTTCTGAAACTCGCCCGTTGTCAAAGACCAAATCGTGGGTTGTTACCGAATTGGTAGAAAAAGCACGTACTGTTTAAATTTTACGACAGTTTAGTGTGTAGTAAGAAACGAAGTATTGCAGGAATTTTAATTTGCCTGTAAACTTCGTTTCTTATCTTTCAGTTTTCTTCTGAAAGTTTCTTCCCTTCGGGGCCCAAGACTGGTTTACTTGAACCATTAATGGTTTCAGTCGGAGCGTTCAAATTTTCTTTGGGCTGCTCTAATTGAAAGTGGTAAATTAAGTTGGTTTATTTAAAGGTATTAACATGATTCAGATGCAGACCATCTTGGATGTGGCTGACAACTCTGGTGCGCGTCGCGTTATGTGCATTAAGGTGTTGGGCGGATCTAAGCGTCGCTATGCTTCGGTTGGCGACATTATTAAAGTGGCCGTAAAGGATGCGGCGCCACGTGGCCGTGTTAAAAAAGGCGATGTGTACAATGCTGTAGTTGTTCGTACTGCAAAAGGTGTTCGTCGTCCTGATGGGGCGTTAATTAAATTTGACAACAATGCTGCAGTATTGTTGAACAATAAGTTGGAGCCTTTGGGTACACGTATTTTTGGCCCGGTTACCCGTGAATTGCGTACTGAGCGATTCATGAAAATCGTTTCATTGGCACCCGAAGTTTTATAAGAGAGGCTAGCAATGAATAAGATTATTAAAGGTGATCAAGTTGTCGTGATTGCCGGTAAAAATAAAGGCAAGCAAGGTCAAGTTGTCCGTGTTTTGGGTGAGAAAGTGGTGGTTCAGGGTGTAAACACTGTTAAACGTCACCAAAAGCCTAATCCTATGCGTGGTGTTGAAGGTGGTATTGTTGCTAAAGATATGCCTTTGGCAATTTCGAATGTGGCCATCTTTAATCCTGAAACTAAAAAAGCGGATCGTGTTGGCATTAAATTGGTTGAAAGCGAAGGCAAAGTAAAACGCATTCGTGTATTCAAATCCAATGGTGCGGAAATCGGTGCGTAAGGGAGTTGAACTAACATGGCACGTTTGAAAGAATTTTATACAAGCACTGTTGTACCTGAATTGATTAAGCAGTTTGGCTATAAATCAATTATGGAAGTGCCTCGTATTGAAAAAATCACCTTAAATATGGGTGTTGGTGAGGCGGTTGCAGATAAAAAAGTAATGGAGCATGCCGTTTCTGATTTGGAAAAAATTGCAGGTCAGAAGCCAGTAGTAACTGTTGCTCGCAAATCAATTGCAGGCTTCAAAATCCGTGATAACTATCCAGTTGGATGTAAAGTAACTCTACGTCGTGACCAAATGTTTGAATTTTTGGATCGCTTGGTGACTATTGCTCTGCCTCGTGTACGTGATTTTCGTGGTGTAAGCGGTAAATCATTTGATGGTCGTGGTAATTACAACATGGGTGTTCGTGAGCAAATCATTTTTCCAGAAATTGAATACGATAAAATTGATGCTTTGCGCGGTTTGAATATTACCATCACTACTACGGCTAAGACCGATGAAGAAGCAAAAGCATTGCTGTCACTATTTAAGTTTCCGTTTAAAGGATAAACATGGCTAAGAAAGCACTTATAAATCGTGAATTGAAGCGTGCTGCATTGGCAAAAAAATATGCCGCTAAACGTGAGGCTATTTTTGCTGTAATCAATGATTCTAGCGCTACTCCTGAAGAGCGTTTTGAAGCTCGTTTGAAATTGCAAGCAATTCCCCGAAATGCCGCTCCGGTTCGTCAGCGTCGTCGTTGCGCTCTAACAGGTCGTCCTCGTGGCACATTCCGTAAATTTGGCTTGGGCCGTACTAAAATCCGTGAAATCGCTATGCGTGGCGAAATTCCGGGCGTTATTAAAGCCAGCTGGTAATAGGAGTTAAAATAAATGAGTATGCATGATCCTATTTCCGATATGTTGACCCGTATTCGCAATGCTCAGCGTGCGAATAAAGTTGCTGTAGCAATGCCCTCTTCGAAACTGAAATGTGCTATCGCTAAGGTATTGAAAGAGGAAGGTTATATCGAAGATTTTGCTGTTTCTGCAGATGTGAAGCCGGTACTAGAAATTCACTTGAAATACTATGCAGGTCGCCCTGTCATTGAGCAAATCAAACGTGTATCTCGCCCTGGTCTGCGTGTATACAAAGGCTCAGATGAAATCCCAACTGTGATGAATGGTTTAGGGGTTGCGATTGTTAGCACTTCTAAAGGTGTGATGACTGATCGTAAAGCTCGTGCTGCGGGTATTGGCGGTGAGTTATTGTGCGTGGTTGCCTAATAAGGGAGAGTTTTAGATGTCTCGCGTAGCGAAAAATCCAGTAACTGTTCCTGCTGGCGTAGAAGTAAAATTTGGAACAGATAAATTGACAGTAAAAGGCAAAAATGGCGAGTTGTCATTACCCTTGACTGCCGATGTATCTATTGAGCTGAATGAAGGTCAGTTAACTTTTTCAGCTGCTAACAACAGTAAACATGCAGGTGCCATGTCTGGTACGATCCGTGCTTTAGTAGCCAATATGGTGAAAGGTGTATCAGAAGGTTTTGAAAAGAAACTTCAGCTGATTGGCGTGGGCTATCGTGCACAGGCGCAAGGAACCACATTAAATTTGTCTTTGGGCTTTTCTCATCCTATTGTTTATGAGATGCCAGAAGGTGTCGCCGTGCAAACTCCTTCACAGACGGAGATTGTGCTGACTGGTGCAGATAAACAAGTTGTCGGTCAGGTTGCAGCTGAGATTCGCAACTTCCGTCCGCCTGAGCCTTATAAAGGTAAAGGTGTTCGCTATGTCGGTGAAGTCGTAGTGATGAAAGAAGCTAAGAAGAAATAATTGAGGCCTTACTAATGAATAAACATGCGACAAGACTCCGCCGTGCACGCAAAACCCGTGCCCGTATTGCGGATTTAAAAATGGTAAGATTGTGCGTGTTCCGTACAAATAGCCATATTTATGCCCAAATCATCAGTGCTGAGGGTGATAAAGTATTGGCTCAGGCTTCTACTTTGGAAGCAGAGGTGCGTGATAGCCTGAAGTCCGGTGGTAACGTTGAAGCTGCAGCTTTAATTGGTAAGCGTATTGCTGAAAAAGCAAAAGCTGCCGGTGTGGAAAAAGTTGCATTTGATCGCTCTGGTTTTCAATATCACGGTCGTGTAAAAGCTTTGGCTGAAGCTGCACGTGAAAACGGTTTGAGCTTCTAATAAAGATTTTGGAGACCTTGAGATGGCAAAACATGAAATTGAAGAACGCGGTGACGGCTTGGTAGAAAAAATGGTTGCCGTTAACCGTGTCACTAAGGTAGTAAAAGGTGGCCGTATTATGGCTTTTTCTGCCTTGACAGTAGTTGGTGATGGCGATGGTCGTATTGGTATGGGTAAAGGTAAATCGAAAGAGGTTCCTGTAGCCGTACAAAAAGCTATGGATCAAGCACGCCGTAATATGATCAAAGTACCGTTGAAAAATGGCACTATTCATCATGAAGTAATTGGCCGCCATGGTGCGACTCGTGTCTTTATGCAACCTGCCAAAGAAGGTAGTGGTGTAAAGGCTGGTGGACCCATGCGTTTGGTATTTGATGCAATGGGCATTCATAATATTTCCGCAAAAGTACACGGCTCTACTAATCCATATAATATTGTACGTGCAACTTTGGATGGCTTGTCAAAACTATATACTCCTGCTGATATTGCAGCAAAACGCGGCTTGACCGTAGAACAAATTTTGGGAGCTGAGCATGAGTGAGCAAAAAAAGATTAAAGTGACTTTGGCTAAAAGCTTGATTGGTACTATTGAGTCACATCGTGCTTGTGCTCGTGGTTTGGGTCTACGCCGTCGTGAACATACTGTTGAAGTATTGGATACCCCCGAAAATCGTGGCATGATCAATAAGATCAGCTACCTTTTGAAAGTGGAGTCATAACATGTTTTTAAATACTATTCAGCCTGCAGAAGGTGCTACTCATGCAAAGCGCCGCGTTGGTCGTGGTATTGGTAGCGGTTTAGGTAAAACTGCGGGCCGTGGTCATAAGGGCCAAAAAAGTCGTGCAGGCGGTTTTCATAAAGTAGGATTTGAAGGCGGTCAAATGCCTTTACAACGCCGTTTGCCTAAGCGTGGCTTTAAATCTTTGACAGCATCTTCAGCTGCGGAAGTTCGTTTAGGTGAGCTTGCATTGGTTGCTGTAGAAGAAATTGATGTTCTATCACTTAAGCAGGCTGGTTTGGTTTCAGCTAATGCATTGAGTGTTAAAGTTATTGCTTCTGGTGAAATTAATAAGGCAGTGACTTTGAAAGGCATTAAAGCAACTAAAGGTGCCAAAGCTGCAATTGAAGCTGCTGGTGGTAAAGTAGAAGAGTAAAGCTAGGATCGAACGTGGCTAATCGACAATCTTCATCAGAACTATCTAAGTTTGGTGAGCTGAAAAACCGGTTATTATTTTTGTTGGGGGCGCTCATTGTATTTCGTATTGGAGCCCACATTCCTGTTCCGGGTGTAGATGCAGTCGCGTTGGCTAAGCTATATGAAAGCGCAAGTAGCGGCATGTTGGGCATGTTGAACATGTTTTCCGGCGGGTCGCTAGAGCGCTTTAGTATCTTTGCTATCGGCATAATGCCATATATCTCGGCTTCTATTATCGTACAACTGGCCTCTGAAATCTTTCCCTCCTTAAAAGCTTTGAAAAAAGAAGGTGAAGCAGGTCGCCGAGTTATTACGAAATATACCCGATATGGCACTGTATTGCTGGCTGTTTTCCAAAGTTTTGGTGTTGCTACATTTGTATATCAGCAAAATATTGTTGTTGCTCCTCAATTTGAATTTTTTGCATCAACTATTATTTGTTTGGTAACAGGAACCATGTTTTTGATGTGGTTAGGTGAGCAAATTACTGAACGTGGTATAGGCAATGGTATTTCATTGATCATTGCGGCAGGCATTGCAGCAGGTATCCCAGCAGGCATTTCTAAGCTTTTGACGCTAACTAGCCAAGGTTCTATGAGCATGTTGGCGGCTGTGGCAATTGTAATAGGTGCTTTATTGCTGGTATATATAGTTGTAGTTTTTGAAAGTGCCCAAAGAAAGATTCCTGTACATTACGCTAAGAGGCAAGTTGGTAGTAGCCGTTTTGTTCAAGGCCAAGCTACGCATATGCCATTTAAATTAAATATGGCAGGGGTTATCCCTCCTATTTTTGCTTCTAGCATCATTATGTTTCCGGCAACTATTTTGGGATTGTTTGGGGCGACTAACACAGATAGTTGGTTACATAAAACTGCTGCTGTATTGCAGCATGGCCAACCTATATATATTTTGCTATTTGCTGCAACAATTATTTTCTTTTGTTATTTTTATACGGCATTGGTTTTTAGTCCGAGAGAAATGGCTGAGAATTTGAAAAAAAGCGGAGCATTTGTGCCAGGTATTCGCCCCGGCGAGCAAACTTCAAAATATTTGGAAAAAGTAGTACTTCGGTTAACTTTTTTTGGTGCTTTATATATCACAATTATCTGTTTGATTCCTGAGTTCTTAACTACTGCGGTAAATGTTCCTTTTTATTTAGGTGGAACCTCTTTGCTGATCTTAGTGGTTGTGACTATGGATTTTAGTACACAAATTGCATCTTATCGGATGACTCAGCAATATGAGCATTTGATGAAGCGCTCAGATATGAAATCATTGTCTCGTAAATAAAACTATGGCTAAAGAAGATACCATACAAATGCAGGGTGAGATTTTAGAAACCTTGCCAAATGCAACATTCAAGGTAAAACTTGAGAATGATCATGTAGTACTTGGTCATATATCGGGAAAAATGCGGATGCACTATATCCGAATCTCTCCAGGTGATAAGGTTACTGTTGAGCTAACACCTTATGACTTAACTCGTGCTCGTATTGTATTCCGGGCCCGGTAATTACATAAAGAAAGGATTAAGTAATGCGTGTACAACCTTCCGTTAAGAAAATTTGCCGTAATTGCAAGATTATTCGCCGTAATCGTGTAGTACGTGTAATTTGTACTGACCCTCGCCACAAACAACGTCAAGGCTAATTTTGCTTTGGTAATAAAATCGTGGTATAGTAAAAGACTTTTTGCCCTAAAGGAAAAAATATGGCTCGTATTGCAGGGGTAAATATCCCTAATAACGCCCATATCGTAATTGGTTTGCAAGCCATTTATGGTATTGGTGCTACTCGTGCTAAGTTGATTTGTGAGGCTGCTGGTATAGTGGCTAGCACTAAAGTAAAAGACTTGGACGAGAACCAGTTAGATGCTTTACGTGAGCAAGTTGCCAAGTATGAAGTAGAAGGTGATTTGCGCCGCGAAGTGACTATGAGTATCAAGCGCTTGATGGATATGGGATGCTATCGTGGCTTTCGTCATCGCCGCGGCTTGCCGTGCCGTGGCCAACGCACCCGTACCAATGCCCGTACCCGTAAAGGTCCGCGCAAAGCGATTGCCGGTAAGAAATAATTTTTAAGGATTTGATTAATGGCTAAAGCAAACACAGCCTCGCGTGTACGTAAAAAAGTACGCAAAACCGTAAGTGAAGGTATTGTGCATGTACATGCATCTTTTAACAATACCATCATTACTATCACTGACCGTCAAGGCAATGCATTGTCTTGGGCTACCTCTGGCGGCGCTGGTTTTAAAGGTTCGCGTAAAAGTACACCATTTGCAGCTCAAGTAGCTGCGGAAGCCGCTGGTAAAGTTGCCCAAGAGTATGGCGTTAAAAATTTAGAAGTTCGCATTAAAGGCCCTGGCCCCGGTCGTGAATCTTCTGTTCGTGCGCTCAACGCTCTTGGCTTCAAGATTACCAGCATTACCGACGTTACCCCGTTGCCTCATAACGGTTGCCGTCCGCCTAAAAAACGTCGTATTTAATATTGGAGTGATTGAGATATGGCACGTTATATCGGCCCAAAATGTAAATTATCCCGCCGTGAAGGCACAGATTTATTTTTGAAGAGTGCACGTCGCTCTTTAGAATCTAAATGTAAATTAGATTCTGCCCCTGGGCAGCATGGTGCACGTAAGCCCCGCTTGTCTGATTATGGTTTACAATTGCGTGAGAAACAAAAAATTCGCCGTATTTACGGAGTGTTGGAGCGCCAATTCCGTCGTTATTTTGCAGAGGCTTCTCGCCGCAAAGGTTCTACGGGTGAGTTGTTGCTGCAATTGTTAGAGTCACGTTTGGATAATGTGGTATATCGAATGGGTTTTGGTTCTACCCGTGCAGAAGCTCGTCAATTGGTATCCCACAAAGCTATTACCGTAAACGGTCAGGTTGTAAATATCCCTTCTTTCCAGGTGAAGGCAGGCGATGTGGTTGCCGTTCGCGAAAAAGCAAAAAAACAAGTTCGTATTCAAGAAGCTTTGGGCTTGGCTGCTCAAATCGGTATGCCTTCTTGGGTTGCTGTTGATGCGAACAAAATGGAAGGTGTATTCAAAAATATGCCTGATCGCTCAGAGTTAACTGGCGATATTAATGAACAGCTGGTGGTTGAGTTCTACTCTAAATAACGCTAGCTCAGTGAGGGACAGTTAAATGCAAAACAGCGCTTCTGAATTTTTGAAACCCCGCCAGATTGATGTGAATACCTTGTCTGCAAGTCGTGCCAAGGTATCTATGCAACCTTTTGAGCGTGGCTTTGGCCATACTTTGGGTAATGCTTTGCGCCGTATCTTACTGTCATCCATGAATGGTTTTGCTCCGACTGAAGTAGTCATTGCGGGTGTGCTGCATGAATATTCCACCTTAGACGGTGTTCAGGAAGATGTCGTAGATATTTTACTGAACTTGAAAGGAGTGGTTTTCAAGCTACATGGTCGGGAACAAGTATTGTTAACTTTGAAGAAGTCAGGAGCGGGCCCCGTGCTTGCTTCTGATATTGATTTGCCACATGATGTGGAAATCATCAATCCTAGTCATGTGATTTGCCATTTATCAGATAATGGCAGCATTGAGATGGAAATCAAAGTTGAGCAAGGCCGTGGTTATCAATCTGTTTCAGGTCGCCGTGCAGTACGCGATGATAATAAGCAAATTGGTGCTATTCAATTGGATGCGAGCTTTTCGCCCATCAGCCGTGTTAGCTTTGAGGTAGAACCTGCACGCGTTGAGCAGCGTACAGACTTGGATCGCTTGGTACTGGATATCGAAACAGATGGGTCTATCGATCCTGAAGAGGCCGTGCGTAGTGCCGCTCGGATTTTAATCGACCAAATGTCGATTTTCGCGGATTTACAAGGCACACCTGTTGAAGAGGTTGAAGAGAAAGCACCTCCGATTGATCCTATTTTGCTGCGCCCGGTTGATGATTTGGAACTGACAGTACGTTCAGCCAACTGCCTGAAAGCTGAAGATATTTATTATATTGGTGATTTGATCCAACGTACTGAGACCGAGTTGTTAAAAACACCGAATTTAGGCCGTAAATCTTTAAATGAAATTAAAGAGGTACTAGCGTCTAAAGGTTTGACGTTGGGATCGAAGCTGGAAGCTTGGCCGCCTGTAGGCTTAGAAAAGCCGTAAGTTTGTAGATTAAAGGATAATGACATGCGTCATCGTAATGGTAATCGTAAATTAAACCGCACCAGCAGCCATCGTGCTGCTATGCTGCGTAACATGGCAAACTCTTTGTTGACCCATGAAACTATCGTAACTACTTTGCCTAAAGCAAAAGAGTTGCGTCGTGTAGTAGAACCATTGATTACTTTAGGTAAGAAGCCATCTTTGGCTAACCGTCGTTTGGCTTTTAACCGCACTCGTGATCGTGATGTTGTGGTGAAATTGTTTGACGAGTTGGGCCCGCGATTTGAAGCCCGTAATGGTGGTTATGTTCGTATTTTAAAATATGGCTTCCGTAAGGGTGACAATGCTCCTTTGGCATTAGTAGAGCTTGTTGATAAAGCCGTTGAAATTGAAGTAACGGAACAAGCCTAATTCATGTTTCAGTTAAAAACCAGCCGTAAGGCTGGTTTTCTTTCTTTGTAGAAAAAGAATCTGGCTCATAAAGAAAGCATTGAATCTAAACAAACATTATGTAAGTACTTAATTTGTATTTAATAGTGTCTTTTCCAAATTGACTGATATTTTATCCGAGAGTGTATATGCTTTATGATAAAATTCAAGCTATTGCTAGATCAATAATAGATAGTAAAGGGGAGACTTATGTTTCGTTGGTTGACCTTGGTAATATTGTTTTTATCATCGGTTACGTGGGCGCAAAGGGTTATTCCAGAAGACATGGATATTGCTGTTTTAAAACAGGTCGATTATCCAAATATTGCTTTAGGGCATAATGGTATCTCATGGATTCAGCTTTTGACTTTAGGCTGGCTGGATAATAGTAAAGTATTACAGGTCACACAAGATGTGCGTATCCGAGATGAGCGAAATCGTTTTATTGTACGGGGAAAGCTGGCTGCCTATATGGGAAAAGCAGTAGCCATACGTCGAGACGGTAGCAATAATATTAATGAAATTTGGATTTTAACTGAGCCTGAACATTATGTTTTTCAACAGCGTGCGGCTCAGCAACAGTAGTGGAATTATTTTAAGATGAAAAAAGTATTTATTCGTACCTTTGGTTGTCAGATGAATGAATATGACAGTGAAAAGATGCTGTCCGTATTGGCCGAAGGAGATGATTTGGTTCAAGTTAGTGAAGCTGAAGAAGCCGATATTATTCTGTTTAACACATGTTCTGTGCGAGAGAAGGCACAGGAAAAGGTATTTTCAGACTTAGGAAGAGTTAAGCCATTAAAAGCTAAAAATCCTAATTTAATTATTGGTGTTGGTGGGTGCGTTGCTTCCCAAGAAGGGGAGGCAATTGTTAAGCGAGCTCCGTTTGTTGATGTAGTGTTCGGTCCTCAAACTTTACACCGTTTGCCGGGTATGATTCAGGAGAAGAAGGAAACAGGCCGGGCTCAAGTAGATATTTCATTTCCGGAGATCGAAAAATTTGATCATTTGCCTCCGGCTAGAGTAGAGGGAGGAAGTGCCTTTGTATCTATTATGGAGGGGTGCTCTAAATATTGTAGCTTCTGTGTAGTACCTTATACTCGTGGAGAAGAGTTTTCCCGGCCGTTAAATGATGTGCTTACTGAAATTGCCAATTTGGCTCAGCAAGGGGTAAAAGAAATTAATTTGCTCGGGCAAAATGTAAATGCCTACAGAGGTTTAATGGATGATGGTGAAGTATGTGATTTTGCTATGCTCCTGAGAGTTGTGCATGAAATTCCGGGTATAGAGCGTATACGTTTCACTACGAGCCACCCACGTGAGTTTAGTGATCGCATTATTGAGTGTTACCGGGATTTACCGAAATTAGTATCGCATTTGCATTTGCCGATTCAGAGTGGGTCCGATCGTGTATTATCTGCAATGAAGCGCGGATATACAGCTTTGGAATATAAATCGATTATTCGAAAACTTCGTGCTATCCGGCCGGATTTATGTTTGAGTTCTGATTTTATCGTTGGCTTTCCTGGAGAAACCGAACATGAATTTGAGCAAACTTTGAAGTTGGTAAAAGATATTGCGTTTGACTTAAGCTTTGTCTTTATTTATAGCCCTCGCCCGGGAACACCGGCGGCCAATTTGCCGGATGATACTCCGCACGAAGAGAAAGTACGCCGTTTGGAAGCTTTGAATGAAGTGATTGAGGCTGAAACAGCGCGCATCAATCAAACTATGGTTGGTACGGTACAGCGTTGTTTAGTTGAAGGGGTGTCAAAAAAAGATCCGGAACAGTTACAAGCGCGGACGGCTAATAACCGCGTAGTCAATTTTACCGGCCACCACCGCTTGATTAATCAAATGGTGGATATTGAAATTAAAGAGGCCTTTACTTTCTCATTGCGTGGCGAAATTGTAACTTCTGAATCTTAAGAGCCATATGGATAAACCGCTTTCTCCTTAGGTAAAGCGGTTTTCTTGATAGGCTTTACCATAATGTGCGCATCCAGCGTAATTGGTTCAATTTTAGCAAACTTACCGATAAGGAAACCGACATGGCTTTTTTAAAACTTACCGAGCAAAATGTGCAGGGTAAAACAGTTTTAATCCGTGCTGATATGAATGTCCCTTTTAAAGACGGAGAGATCAGTGACGATACCCGTATCCGCGCTTCATTGGCCTCTATCCGTTATTGTTTGGATAATGGTGCGGCTGTGATTGTAATGACCCATTTAGGGCGTCCTACCGAGGGTGAGTTCCAGCCTGAAGACGATGTGGCACCTGTAGCGTCGCATCTGGGCAAGCTCTTGGAGAAAGATGTCGCAGTTTTGAATGATTGGCGTACCAAGAAGCCTGCCTTACAAGCCGGTGAAGTGGCGATGTTGCAAAATGTCCGCATCAATAAAGGTGAGAAAAAAAACGATTTGGAGTTGGGTAAGGCTTACGCCGCTCTGTGCGACATATTTGTAAATGATGCCTTTGGAACGGCTCACCGCGCCCAGGCATCTACAGAAGCGGTTGCGCAAGCTGCGCCGCTTGCCTGCGCCGGTGTGTTGATGGCTAGTGAATTGGATGCCTTAGGTAAGGCTTTAAAAGATCCGGCTCGCCCGTTGGTAGCTATTGTAGCGGGTAGTAAAGTTTCTACTAAACTGACTATTTTGGAAAGTTTGGCTGATAAAGTCGATCAATTGATTGTCGGCGGCGGTATTGCCAATACTTTTTTACTTGCGCAAGGGAAGCCCATCGGTAAATCTTTGGCAGAACATGATTTGGTAGAAGAGTCTAAACAAATTATGGCTAAAATGGCTGCCAAAGGCGGAGTTGTTCCTTTGCCGGTAGATGTTGTTGTTGCCTCTGAGTTTGCAGCAGATGCACCCGCTACGGTGAAAGCGGTAGAAGATGTTGGTGCAGATGATATGATTTTGGATATTGGTCCCAAATCGGCGGAAGCTTTGGCAGATATGTTGAAAGCAGCGGGCACTATTGTTTGGAACGGCCCGGTAGGTGTATTTGAGTTTGATCAGTTTGCAGGAGGTACCGAAGCGTTGGCCAAAGCTATTGCGGATAGTTCGGCATTCTCTATAGCAGGCGGCGGAGATACGCTGGCTGCCATTGCCAAATTCGGCGTTACCGACCAAATTAGTTATATCTCAACAGGTGGTGGTGCTTTCTTGGAGTTTTTAGAAGGTAAAGAATTGCCTGCAGTGGCAGTTTTAGAAAAGCGCGCATAAGGTTTAACAGAGATATTGAGTTAATGTAATTAAAAAATATTTCTATTTGATTGAGGCCGTCTGAAAATTTCAGACGGCCTCTTTATGGATGTATTAAAACACATTATTTTTCTAAGGCATAAACTGTAAGTCGGACAGTCGGCCATAAAGGCTTGGACATAGCATGCTTGGACGACTAGCATAAATAAACCCCGACTAGGCGGATGGAATTTCGGTACAATATCGCCTACCGAAGAAATATGAAAATTTATGAATCAAACACATACGACAGTCAACCGATTGATTACAATTGCTTTATGTGCTGGCGAGGCTTCAGGGGATTTACTCGGGGCCCATTTGATGGCAGCGATTAAAGAGCGGTGTCCGAATGTCCGTTTTATCGGTATCGGTGGGCCGCGCATGCAGGCACAGGGAATCGAAAGCTTGTATGACCAAGAAAAATTAGCAGTTCGCGGTTTTGCCGAAGTGGTGAAACGGCTGCCTGAGATTTTAAAAATCCGCAAAGGTTTGGTAAGCGAGCTCAAAAAAATCCGCCCTGATGTGTTTGTCGGTATCGATGCCCCTGATTTTAATCTGGGGGTAGAGGAGAAACTGAAAAAAGCAGGTATTGCAACAGTGCACTATGTCAGCCCCTCCGTATGGGCGTGGCGGCGTGAGCGTGTACAGACCATTGTGCATCAGGTGAACCGCGTATTATGCCTCTTCCCGATGGAGCCCCAGCTGTATCAGGCTGCGGGCGGGCGGGCAGAATTTGTCGGACATCCGATGGCACAAACCTTGCCGTTAGATGCGGACCAAACGGCAGCAAGGCTACAGATGCGTATTGATTTATGGGAAACGGTATTTACATTGATGCCGGGTAGTCGGGTGAGTGAGATCGACTATATGGCACCGCTGTTTTTCCGAACCGCCAAATTGTTGCTGCAGCGCTATCCGAGCGCACGCTTTTTGTTGCCGGTTGCTACCTCGGCAACCCGCCAGCGTCTGTTGGAAATTTTAGGGCAGGATGAGTTTGTCGGCTTGCCGGTACAGTTGATGAGCGCACATGCAGATTTGGCGTGTACGGCCGCTGATGTGGTATTGGTTACCAGCGGTACGGCAACGCTTGAAGTGGCTTTGTGCAAGCGCCCGATGGTGATCAGTTACAAGATTTCGCCGTTAACTTATGCTTATGTGAAACGGAAAATAAAAGTACCGTATGTAGGGCTGCCTAATATTCTTTTGGGTAAGAGAGCCGTTCCCGAGTTGTTACAGAGACAAGCCAAACCGAAAAAATTGGCGGCAGCAGTTGCCGAATGGTATGAATCACCGCAAGATGTGGTCGAATTGAAACAGGATTTTTATCAGCTGCACCGGTTATTGAAAAAAGACACGGCTGCATTGGCCGCAGCCGCTGTTTTGGCTGAAGCGCGGGTATAACATATTTTCAGGCCTACTGGCGCGGATAGTTAATAAAATAACTTTTGCTTAAATTGATATTTGGTGCTTGTAAAGATGCCGTCTGAAAAAATCATCATCTTTCAGAGGGCCTAGTCTGATAATTACCGTATAAGGCAAGTAAGTTTAGTGCTTACTTCAATAACCGGTGGGTGTAATCCGAAATAGTTTCTGGAAAATTAATGGAACAGATTTTGATTGCAGGAGTGGATGAAGCAGGGCGGGGGCCTTTGGTAGGCAGCGTATTTGCCGCCGCCGTTATCCTGCCCTCTGATTATGATTTGCCGGGGCTGACCGATTCTAAAAAACTCAGTGAAAAAAAGCGTGATATGCTGGCTTTGGCCATTAAAGAACAAGCATTGGCTTGGTGTGTGGCATCAGCAAGCGTCGGCGAGATCGCACAGTTGAATATCCTGCACGCTACCATGCTGGCAATGACGCGGGCTGTTAAAGGATTGGAGATTGAACCCCAGCTTATCCGTATCGATGGTAACCGTGTGCCGCAGGATTTGGCCGCCAATGCGGAAGCCGTTGTTCAAGGAGACAGTAAAGTAGTGCAGATTTCTGCGGCGTCTGTTTTGGCTAAAACAGCGCGTGATGCAGAAATGTATGCATTAGCCGAACGTTATCCCCAGTATGGCTTTGAAAAGCATAAAGGTTACGGTACGGCCGCACATTTGGCCGCCTTGGCTGAGTTCGGCGCATTAGCCGAACACCGTAAAGATTTCGCCCCTGTGCGTGCTGTTTTGGCACAAGGCAAATTATTTGAATAAATGGCAGGTGCAAGCAATTGGAAAGTGAGCGGATTTTGCTTGTTAGTTTGCTATTTCTCGCATTAAAAATGCCGTCTGAAAAATATTTTCAGACGGCATTTTTAATAATTTACATATATATTTAAGGTTTGGGCTCTTGCATCATGCTATTGACTTGCTCCGAGAGTGCATGAAGGTCAAGCCAGCCCATTTGGTTGAATAGAGTAAGTATCAACATACCCACCACCAGCATGACCATCAGATAAACGATATAGCCGATTAAGATTTTAAGACCGGATTGTCCGCTCATTCTTGATAAGCCGATAATCTGCACCCAAAAAATCCAAACCTGCCAAAACAATCCTGCAAAGGCGAGTGCCGGAACATACATGACTGCCAAAGAGGGGATAACCAAAGCCTCGGTAATCAGAATAAACCCGAGCAGCGGCAGCTTCGGACTACCGTAATAGTGCAGCAGGCGGCTCATAACGCGTGCCAACACTAGCCATTTGGATACGCTTAGCAAGAGAGTGAAGCCAATGGCGCCGTTGCTGTTACCGAAAAGGGGCGACATACCGGCCGCGTTAACTGCTCCTGTGAGCAGCAGAATGCCGAAAATGGCGGGCGGTGTGTAGCGGTAATGTTCGGGCTCACGGTAGCGTAACCGTAGTACATCCCACATATCGCGTAATAAATGATAAAGCATCAGTCGAATACCACTGTTTTGTTGTTGTAAGAAAGTACGCGGCTTTGCAAATGCCATTTTACCGCGCGGGCGAGTACGATTTTTTCTAAATCACGGCCTTTTTCGATTAAGTCGGGAATATCGTCGCGGTGTGAAACGCGAGTAACTTCCTGTTCGATAATCGGGCCTTCATCCAGCTCATCAGTTACATAATGGCTGGTTGCTCCGATCAGCTTTACGCCGCGGGCATGGGCTCGATGGTAAGGTTTCGCACCATCAAAGGCGGGTAAGAAGCTATGGTGGATATTAATCACTTGGTTCGGGTATTGTTGGACGAATACGGGCGATAAAATCTGCATATAGCGTGCTAATACTATAGTATCAACATTAGCTTTTTCCAAGAGGGCCAATTGGCGTGCTTCGGCCTCCGCCTTATTTTCCCGTGTCGTAACGATATGATAGAAGGGAATACCGTGGCGTTCGACCAAATCGCGTACTGAATCATGATTGCCGATTACCAGAGGAATATCGCAGTTTAATTCGCCGATACGGTGGCGGTGTAGCAAATCGGAAAGGCAGTGTTCGTATTGTGAGGTAAACAAAGCGATACGGCGGCGGGTGTGCGAGAAATGTAGTTGCCAACTCATGCCGAAAGCGTCGGCTACAGGAGCGAAGGCCCTTTCGATGGCTTCGCGGGTTTGCAGAGTAAAACCTTGCATATCCCACTCTACGCGCATCAGGAATAATTTCTCAATAGCATCTTCATGTTGGTCGGCGTGGATAATATTGCCGTTGTGTTCCAAAAGAAATAAGGAAATCGCATGTACCAAGCCTTTACGGTCGGGAGCGGTAATCAGGAGTGTAGCGGTTTGTTTTGAGGAGTCGGTCATATTGTTATCTTTATGCAATACTGTCTGCTCGGAATTTTTCCCGAAAAAACGGTTATTGTAGCTTAAAACGGTTTTTTTCGCAGTGTATACGGCAAGGCCGTCTGAAAACTTATAAAAGTATTTTCAGACGGCCATTACTAATTTAGATGTGGATTTGGAATACCTAGGGCTTATATGTTTCAGACTATAGTTGAGATATTCCTACGCCAAGATCGGTTAAGCATGATCGTGTAACTCTGCGGCATGGAGGGTATTTTCAAGCAAAGTAGCAATAGTCATCGGACCCACACCGCCCGGAACGGGGGTAATCATAGACGCACGCTCTTTGGCAACATCAAATTCTACGTCACCGCAGAGTTTGCCATCTGGTAAACGGTTGATGCCGACATCAATCACAACCGCTCCGGGTTTGATCCATTCGCCTTTGACGAAATTCGGAATACCAACTCCTACCACTACGATATCCGCGGCTGAAACCTCTTCGGCCAAATTTTTTGTTTTGCTATGGCAGATGGTAACCGTGGCACGCGCCAGCAGCAACTCAAGCATCTGAGGGCGGCCGACAATATTCGAAGCCCCCACTATCACTGCTTTTTTTCCTTCGGGATTGATGCCGTAGGTTTCCAGTAGCGTCATGACACCTTTGGGGGTGCAAGGCCGCATCAGGGGCATTTTGACAACCAGCCTGCCGACATTATAAGGGTGGAAGCCGTCGACGTCTTTGTGTGGCAAAATCCGCTCCAAGATTACTTGGCTGTCAATTTGTTTCGGTAACGGCAGCTGTACAAGAATACCGTCTACTTCCGGATTGGCATTCAATTCATCTACCAGTTTCAAAAGGGTTTCTTGCGAGGTGTCGGCGGGCAGCTCATATGAAAGTGATTTGAAGCCGACTTTCTCGCAGGCGATTTTTTTATTGCGTACATATACCGCACTGGCGGGATCGTCGCCGACCAGTATCACGGCTAAGGCTGGTGTGCGCAGCCCCTTGGCTTGGCGTTCGGTTACTTTTTCGGCTACTATTTGCAGGCGTTGTTGGGATACTTCTTTACCGTTAATTAATTGGGCAGTCATCGTAGGCGACCTCTATGTATTGGGTTGGCAGGAAAGAAAAAACAGGCGCAATTATCGCATTTTTTGTTTGCAATTTCACCTTTTTGTAAAGATAAGTATATTGGGGGTACTATATCTTTGAAGTGGTATGTTTTACCTAAATATCTTTAAAATTTAATGATATAAAATTTTTTGTAATTTATTTAAGTACGATTGCTTGACGTTTTTTTGACTGTGGGGTATAGTTCGCATCTCTCGTCGGGGCGTAGCGCAGTCTGGTTAGCGCACCTGTTTTGGGAACAGGGGGTCGTGAGTTCGAATCCCACCGCCCCGACCAGTTTTAGCACCGTGAGAGTAAGCACGATACGACAAGGTAGAGCGCCCGTAGCTCAACCGGATAGAGCACCCGCCTTCTAAGCGGGCGGTTACAGGTTCGATTCCTGTCGGGCGTGCCAAAAAGTTTATTTTGCGGTGGCTGTAGCTCAGTTGGTAGAGCCCTGGATTGTGATTCCAGTTGTCGTGGGTTCGAGCCCCATCAGCCACCCCAATCCATATCAAAACCCGCTTCAACTTGAAGCGGGTTTACTTTATCTTTATCACCACTTAAATTTATACCGTTTAAACTAAGGTTTATAGGTATAGATTTTGTCTATATGTCATAATATTTCTTATAGAGTGCCGGCTGCAATCATTCAGACGGCTTTAATTGTCTAAATAAAGCGGCTTCGGTATGATGCGGGCTTATTCTTTAATTTTAAATCCCTTTGCCGACAGGAAAGTCGAATCATGAAAAATTGGCCTCAACCCGACTTTATTCGCAAAATCTGCCCGCCGGAACAATTGGCGCAGAGATTGGCCGGCTTGCCCCGACCGCTGGTATTTACCAACGGCTGCTTTGATATTCTGCATCGAGGCCATGTAACTTATCTTGCTCAAGCGCGTGCTATGGGGGCGGCTATGATATTGGCTTTAAACACTGATGCGTCGGTACGCCGTTTGGGCAAGGGTAGTGATAGGCCGGTGAATCCCTTGGAAAATCGTGTAGATGTTGTGGCAGCATTGGAAAGTGTGGATATCGTTACTTGGTTCGATGATGATACGCCGGCTGCATTGATTGAGTTAATTAAACCAGATATTTTGATTAAAGGGGGGGATTGGGCACCCGAAAAAATAGTTGGTGCGGAGGAAACCTTGGCTCGAGGTGGAAAAGTGTATTCGATTCCGTTTTTATACCAAACCTCAACTACGCAAACCTTGGCTAAAATCCGTAGGGTAGAGGGTCAGCAGACATGACTGTACTAAAACCCCGCCATTGGAAGCTTTTGGCGGCTTTGGCAGAAGGTAATGCCTGCCATATTTTCGAATTGAGCCAGATTGCAGGGGTACAGCCCCAACATATTAATGTAGTCTGGCAGCAGATGCCGCCGCATATCCGGGGGTTGTTGCGGCAACAAGACGGGCAATGGCGTTTGGTCAGACCATTGGCTGTGTTTGATGAAATCAAAGTCAAGAATGTTGCTGCCCGTTACGGTTTTCGGGCGGCATTAAAAAATGAATGCACTTCCAGCAATGATCTTTTATTAGAAATGGCGAGGCAAAATCTGCAGCGGGTGCATCAGGCTTTGGTGGTGGCGCACCAACAGGCGCATGGCCGCGGACGGCAAGGGCGCCGTTGGCAACATCGGTTGGGTGAATGTCTGATGTTCAGCTTCGGATGGGTATTTGATAAGCCACAACACGAGCTGGGTGCGTTGGCATTGGTGGCGGCTTTGGCTTGTCGTCGTGCTTTAGACAGCTTGGGTGTAGCGGTACAAATCAAATGGCCTAATGATTTGGTTATCGGTCGTGATAAATTGGGCGGTATTTTAATTGAAACTGTACGCAGTGGCGGTAAAAGTATTGCTGTTGTGGGTGTAGGAGTGAATTTTGTTTTGCCAAAAACGGTGGAGCAAGCCACATCGGTACAGGCAGCTTCGGCATCTCAGCTATTGTCTGCAAATAATATTTTGGATGCTTTATTGGCTCAATTGGCAGATGGTTTTTCCCGTTTTGAAAAGACAGGTTTTATGTCGATGAAGGGGGACTATGAGGCCGCTAGCCGTGATATGGGACGGTCCGTACGCTTGCTCAAGGATGGGGAAGTGGTAGAAGAGGGTGTGATGACAGGTGTGTCGGAACACGGGGCTTTGCTCTTGGAAACTTCGCAGGGTAATAAACAGGTAGTGAGCGGCGAAATCAGTTTGCGGCCGAATGAAGACTTACCCAAACTATCATCGGTAAAGCCTAGGCGCTTGTTATTATTGGATGGCGGCAACAGTCAGTTGAAGTGGGCATGGGTGGAACAAGGGCAGATTGTTTCCGTCGGTCGTGCGCCTTATCGTGATTTGTCGAAGTTGGGACAAGAATGGCAAGAGCGGGGGGGCGGTGTAGAAAAGATTATAGGTTGTGCCGTATGCAGTACGCAGAAAAAAGAACAGGTAGCAGCCCAGTTGCCTGAGCAAATCGAATGGCTCTCTTCGATGCAACATGCTTTAGGGATACGAAACCATTACCGCAATGTTGCCGAACATGGCGCCGACCGCTGGTTTAACGTGCTTGGCAGCCGCCGTTTTAGCAGCAATGCTTGTGTGGTGGTGAGCTGTGGTACGGCAGTAACGGTAGATGCGTTAACTGAAGATGACCATTATCTCGGCGGTACGATTATGCCGGGCTTTCATTTGATGAAGGAGGCTATGGCGCTGAAAACGGCTAATCTTAATCGTCCGATCGGGAAAGTTTACCCGTTTCCCACGACTACTTCTAACGCATTGGCCAGCGGTATGATGGATGCGGTTTGCGGTTCGGTAATGCTGATGCATAGTCGGTTGCGTGGAAAAACTAATGCAGATAAAGCGGTGGATGTGGTGATTACCGGAGGTGGTGCGGCCAAGGTGGCACAAGCTTTACCGGAATCTTTTAGCTTGGACAATCATATTAAAATTGTAGATAATCTCGTCATTTACGGATTACTCAACTGGATTGAACAACAATGAAATGGCTCTTTGCCGTACTGGTTGCACTCAATATTATCGTTTTCGGGGGAATGGTGGCGGGACGCGTAGCGGAAAAGCAAAAAGCCGTAGTCGCGCTGACAGTACCTGTTGCTTCAGGCCGTCAGGAACTGGCGGTGCCGGATTTGAAAACAGCACCTGAAGTGATGGCTTCCGATGATGGGCGTGATGCTTGGATTACTGCTACCGAAGAGCGTCCTTTGGCGGAAATCATTGCCGCCGCCGATATACCGGAGGGGGAGCGCCAAAAACTATTGAATGAAGAAAAGCAAAAAGAGCAGCAAAGGCGCGAACAAGAGCGTAAAGCTCGTGAAGAGCGCGCCCGCCGTGAAGCGGAGCAGGAAAAGCAACCAGAGCAAGTGCAGGCCAAACCTGTGCAACAATGCAGTGCCAGTATTACTTTAGACGAAGATGATTACCACCGGATTAAAGGATTGTTGACCCAATGGCCGCATGCAGCGACCCGTACGGTAGAGCAACGCAGTAGCACACGAGCCAAGACATCTGCTCCGGCCAAGAGCTATCGGGTTTTGGTGCCTACCGGGGGAGATGCTTTGGCAAGGTTGGATAGCTTGAATGCTAAAGGTTTTTCCGGTACTTTGCATAACGGTGACATCAGTATCGGCGTGGTGCGTAGTAAATCGGCTGCTCAAGTGTTGGTATCGCGTGTAGCGGCTGCTGGGTTCGGTGGTGCAAATGTCGTGGAGCAGGAGGATAAAAGCAGCACTGTTGCAGATAGCAGCCTGAGCGTGGCACGGATGCGCGTATTATTTATGTCGGTTGATGACAAGGCTGCCCAAGGAATTAATGCGGTAGTGGGTAATTACGGTAAACTCAATCGCAGCAAATGCAAATAAATCGATATTAGGCAGGAAAACTCAAAAGTTTGTTTAATTTCTTCATAAGAAGAAAAACTGTATCGTTTGCAGTGGCAGATCGGACTGTATTCTGAAAAACACCAAACCCACTATGAAAAATAGCGGGTTTGGTGTTTTCGGTTTTGAGTAGGAAAAATGGAACACTAAATTACTTTAGATACAACCTCCGTGTAATTCGGATATGGGGAAAGAGGAATAAAATGTTTAACGGCCTCGAAGTCGAATGACTTGTTGGTTTTAATTATTATACATAAATGATAATAATTATCAATATTTATTGTTATTATTTTTAAAATTTTTAAATAAGTATTTGAAAAAATAAAATAGTTTGAAATATTGTGATGCTGGCCGTCTGAAAATTCTCAGACGGTTCTATTTTTGTGGGTTAATGGTTAGGCCGGAGAGTGTGAAAATATTTTAAAAGATGATTTCCTTACTAACTTGCTTATGGGTAGCTATTATTCAATAGGCAAATATAAGAGCTAACTTTTAATTAATATATATAAATGTTATCAGTTATTTCGATAAGTAAATTAAATGGTAAGACTGCCGGGTAGTGAATACCGTATAATCCGTATATTCCGATTTATTTAAAGAATAATTATGTCCGCTATGCAGCAAATTTACCATACCGTTTCACAAGACCTGCTTGCCGCCAATGGCTTGGCTCCTGAAATTTTGGAGCAAAGTCTTGGTTTAATCGGCAACAGAAAAGTGGATTACGCCGATATATATTGCCAACGTACTGCGTTTGAGAGTTGGCATTTGGAAGAAGGGATTGTGAAATCAGGTAGTTTCCAGATTGATCAAGGTGTAGGTGTGCGTGCGGTAGCCGGGGAAAAAACAGCTTTTGCTTACGCCGACAGCCTGCATCCGGATTCTATGCGTCGAAGTGCGGAGGCTGTACGGGTGATTGCTGATGCAGGGCAGGAGTACTCAACATGTATTCCCGTGCCTGTATATGGTAAAAGCGTACATGCGCTTGCCAATCCGATTGCCAGCCTTGATTCTGCGGCGAAAGTCGCTTTGCTCAACAAAGTGGAGGCGTTGGCTAAAGCGGCTGATCCGCGGATAGTACAAGTGATGGCGGGCTTAACCTGCGAATACGACTTGATATATATCGCCCGTTTGGATGGAAAACACAGTGCCGATATCCGCCCGTTGGTGCGCCTGTCTGTGACTGTAATTGCCAAGCAAGGTGAGCGTCGGGAACAGGGCAGTGCGGGTGGTGGAGGCCGCTTTGATCTGACGTATTTTGATGATGCGGTAATCAGCGGTTATGTGCAAAAAGCTGTGGGACAGGCGCTGATAAATTTGGAATCGCGGCCTGCACCGGCGGGAGCGATGAAAGTTGTATTGGGTAACGGTTGGCCGGGTGTACTATTGCATGAAGCAGTCGGCCATGGATTGGAAGGTGACTTCAACCGCAAGCAGACCAGTGTGTTTTCAGGGCGTATTGGCGAGCGTGTTGCAGCAAAAGGCGTTACTGTGGTGGATCAGGGTGATATTGCCGACCGCCGAGGGTCGCTCAATATTGATGATGAAGGCAATGAAACCGGGCGGACGGTGCTGATTGAAGACGGTATTCTCACCGGCTATCTGCAAGACGAAACCAATGCCCGCTTAATGAATACCCGCAGTACCGGTAACGGGCGCCGGGAAAGTTATTCTGCCGTGCCGATGCCCCGCATGACCAACACGTTTATGGAAAACGGCAGCCATGACCCTCAGGAAATTATCGCTTCGATCGACAAAGGTTTGTATGCTGTCAATTTCGGTGGCGGACAAGTAGACATCACCAGCGGTAAGTTTGTTTTTAGTGCATCGGAAGCTTGGTGGGTAGAAAACGGCAAGCTTCAATATCCCGTTAAAGGTGCAACGATCATCGGCAGCGGCCCCGAAGTATTGAAACATGTGAGCATGATCGGCAATGATAGCCAGCTCGATAGTGGTGTGGGCGTATGCGGTAAAGACGGGCAAAGCGTGCCTGTCGGCGTTGGTCAGCCCACGTTGCGTATTGATGCGGGATTAACGGTTGGCGGTAGTGAGATTTAAAGGCGTTGCCAGTATCTTTTGCCGTATTTTAATAATGTTTTTTACATAAATGTTATATAGGTTGCCGGATATGTAGCAGCCAAATCAAATGCCGTCTGAAAATATTTCAAACGGCGTTTTTTTATCGGTTTTTGCAGCGATTGTTGTAATCGTGATAATAATTATGTGAAAAAATAATTAAGCTGGGGGATTATGGTGAGAATGCGGGGCGTATGGATTATTATAGCGGCATGATCAGCACCGGTTGAAACCTGATTTTCAAACGGTATCTTCATGCCAGGCAAGTACTGAACGACCAAGCATTTATTTTTCAGACGGCCTCATTATTATTTCTATTAACTTTCACTTTAATTCGATAATTATATGAACCCTTCCATCCAAGAGGCTTTGCGCCAACTTGATACGCTGATTTTAGGCAAAAAAAATGTTTTACAGCAGCTTTTAACTTGTGTGTTGGCCGGAGGGCATGTTTTATTGGAGGATGTTCCGGGTGTCGGCAAAACCACCTTGGCACATGGTTTGGCTGCTGTGTTGGGTTTGGATTTTCGTCGCGTGCAGTTTACCAACGATATGCTGCCGGCCGATTTGTTGGGTGTAAATGTATACCGTCCGAACGAAGGACGTTTCGAATTCCACCCCGGACCGGTGTTCCATCGTTTCTTGTTGGCCGATGAAATCAACCGAGCATCCCCGAAACTGCAATCTGCCTTATTGGAGGCAATGGAAGAGCGGCAGGTATCGGTGGATGGCCAAACCTATCGTTTGCCCGAGCCTTTTATTGTAGTTGCTACGCAGAATCCGACGGAGCAGTTGGGAACATTTCCATTGCCTGAATCACAGCTCGACCGCTTTATGATGCGCTTGAGCATGGGCTATCCTGCTGCTGAAGCAGAGAGACAACTATATGCAGAAGGCGACCGCCGTCAAAGTTTGCCGAGTTTGCAGCCGGTATGTGATGCCGCTGTGTTGGCGCAATGGCAGCAGCAGGCGGCAGAGGTTCGTTTCGCACCGGCAGCCGCGGATTATGTTTACCGTTTGGTAGCCGCCAGCCGCCAGCCGGGGCGTTTTGTATTGGGTTTAAGCCCGCGTGCGGGATTGGCGGTGGTTCGCGCTGCCAAAGCGTGGGCATTTATGCAGGGCAGGGCTCATGTGCTTCCCGATGATATCAAGGCAGTGTGGGTGCCGGTAACCAACCACCGCGTACAAACCTTACAGGCCGGCTACAATAGCGAGCAGGCTTTGACGGATATTTTGAATCATGTGGCTGTTGCCTGACCGTAGCCTGCCTGCCGTATCGGGGCGTTCTCCCGCTGTTCGCGATTTGTTATGGCGACCTACCCGTATGGGTGTCGGCTTGGCCGTAATGGTTATACTGTTGTGGTTGGTGGGTGTGAATTACCAAGTGAACCTTGCTTATGCGGCAGCCTTTTGGTTGGCCGGTTTCGCAGTGGTGGCGGTGTTGATGAATATGCGCCAGCTCTTGGGTATGAAGATTGACGTGGAAATGCCCAAAGAGGTTTTTGCCGGCGATCAGGCACACTTATTATTGACCGCCGAAGACAACCGCCGTGCCCGTTGGCTGTGGCTGTGTAATGAGGAAGAATGGCAACAGAGGCCGTCTGAAAGTGCTATTTGGCAAACTTGGCAGGTAGATGCGGCAGGTGATTGCCGTTTCGAATGGCATGTACCGGCGAGTCGGCGGGGCTACTTGTGCGTACCGTCGCTGCGTACCGCCAGTGTGGCTCCTTTCGGTTTGTGTATGGTGCAATGCGTGTGGCATTGGCCGAGTGATGCCGTGGTGTATCCCGCGCCTTTGCCGCATGACATTCCGGAAGCTGCGGCAAACGGTGATGATGCTGCTGCAAAAAGCAGTATGCAAGAAGGCGGCGAAGATCTGGCTTATTTGCAAGAACACCGTGAAGGCGCTTCTTTGCAGCATGTTGCCTGGAAAACTTTTGCCAAAACGGGAGAGCTGCTAGATAAACGTTTTGAGGATATTCCGCCTGCGGTAAATCAAAAGGTTTTGTCCTACCGTGATTATCCGGTGGGTACGCCGAAGGAGCGTTTGGCCGGATTATTGTGTTTTCGTGTGTTGGAGGCCGAAAGAGCAGGCTTGGCATATACGTTGGAATTACCGAACCAAACCATTGCTCCCCAAACCGCACAGCGGGAAAGGTGTTTGACGGCACTGGCTTTATGGTAGTGCGGCAATTTGTTGCGAGGCGTAAGAATGGAAAATATAAAGCTTACGCTGTTGCTGTTTTGTATCATTGGGTAGGAGAAAACGACAAATGCCGTCTGAAACTATTCAGGCGGCATTGGTATGTTTGGTTGCAGCGTTAAACAAGTATTTTTGATCGACGGGGCTTGCTGGTGTTTTGGTTACCTGAGGCCGTCTGAAAATTTGGAAAATAGTGCTTCGAGAGATGCGAAACCAAAAATTTGCTTAAAAACACCCGATGCAACGGTATCGGATAACTGTATTTTCAGACGGCCTGTTATTTTTCAGGTAAAGGCCGTCTGAAAAGGTTTGAATAATTTTCTAGTTGATATGTTGATATTAAATCCCGTTTTTTTAAAACAGGCACCCCCGCCACCTGTGCAGTTTGCATTGCTATGCACTTTGCTGTGGACTGCATTGCCTCTTGCCGGTGCTTTGCCTGTGGTGGTGACGGCTTTGTTCGGCGGCTTATGGCTTCTCCGCTTGGCCTTGTTGCGTTTGCATATCGGCCGTGTGCACGGTTTGGCTTTGGTATTAATGTTGCTGATGGTAGCCGGTTTGGTTTGGCAACAATTGGGAACGGTGTTTGGCCGTGAGGGCGGGATTGCATTTTTATTGCTGCTGGTGATGCTTAAGTCGTTTGAAAGTACGGGCAGGCGCGATTGGCAGGTGCTGGTGTTGGCGATGCTTTTTCTCAGCGGATCAAGTGTTTTGCTTAACCAAAGCCTGCTGACGGGTGTTTGGCTGTTGCTGACTTTATTGCTGTTGGCGGTGTGTATGGCGTTGTTGGGTGGTTTGCCTTTCAAACAGGCAGCCAAGCGGGGCGGACAGGCGTTACTGCTTACTTTACCGTTGATGGTATTGTTGTTTGTGGCGGTGCCGAGAAGCAGCGAGCCTTTGTGGCGTATCCCGCAACAAAGTGCGCAAGCTAAAACGGGTTTGTCGGATACGATGGAACCGGGCAGTATCAGCAATCTGGTACAGAGCAATGAATGGGTGGCCAATATTACCTTTAGCGGGCAACAACCGGAAATTCAGGATATGTACTGGCGCGCCATCATCATGGCTGATTTTGACGGTATACGCTGGCATGCGGTGGACAATCGTTATGAAGATGACGCCGAAGCCGCAACAGTAGGCAGAACCACTTACCAAATGATTGTGCGTGATCAAAACGGCGTGCTGCCCGCATTGGATTATCCCGGCACATCTCTGCCTCGGGGAATAGGTGCGCGTTTGGGGCAGGTGTTGAGGGCGGAACAAAGCCGTGAAGGTTTGCGTAGGTTGACTTTGCAAGCTTCGGTAGGCGATATCTTGGTTCAACGGTTGAATACCGCCGAACAGGCGTTTTATACCCGCCTGCCTCGCGAAGGTAATACGCAAACACGCGCCTTGGCTCAAAAATTGCGGGATCAGTCAGTGTCACCGCGTCAATTTGTCGATCAAGTATTGCATCATTACCGCAGCAGTTCGTTTGTTTATACCCTGCAGCCGCCGAAGACCGAAGGTCGAAACGGTATTGATGAATTTATGTTTCGCACCCGTCGTGGTTTTTGTGAGCATTACGCCCAGAGTTTTGTCGTTATGATGAGGGCGGGCGGATTGCCGGCACGGGTGGTGACCGGTTATCAGGGAGGTACTTTTAATGAACAAGCCGGTTTTTGGCAGTTGCGCAGCCGTGATGCCCATGCGTGGGCCGAAGTTTGGCTGCCGGATGAACAGCGGTGGTTGAGGGTTGATCCGACAGCTGCTGTTTCGGCCGTGCGCACGCAAAGCGGTGTTGCCGAGGCATTGCCTGAAAGCGAACGTGCGCAGGTGGAGCGAAGCGGTACATGGGCAAATTGGGCGGATACGGGCCAGTATTATTGGCAGCAATGGGTGGTAAATTACGATCAAAATAAACAAAATAGTTTGTTTGCCGCCTTAGGGTTGGGCGGATTCAACTTTAAGACCCTATGGATTGTCTTGTTGCCCGGGTTGTTGTTGGCATTTTTGCCGGTTTGGTATTGGTGGAAGAACGGCAGACGGGCCGATACTGATGAGCTGGTCGAAGGTTTTATGCTGTTAAAAACAGTATTATTGGGTAGCGAAGATGAAAAATTGGCCGCTACCAGTGCGACCGAGCTGCGCCATTTGATGGCTGCGCATGATATGGCTGATGACGAAATCGACCGGTTGCTGATCCAATATGAAAACTGGCTGTATGCGGGCGTTGAGCCTCCGTCTGGTGCGGTACGCCGCGGTTGGCTGGCACAAGTGAAGAAAGCTGCCAAGCGTTACGTGCGTTAAGGAAATAGCTAGGAACACAGTAGTGTAGTAACGGTAAACTTTTTGGCCTGTGTTACTTTGTATCATTTGATGAAGCTTATTTGGCTATTGCTTGCGCTACAGCCTGTAAATAATAATGCCATCTGAAAAACTTTTCAGACGGCATTATTATTTTACAAATGAAGGAAGTGTAGTTGGATAAACAAAGCTTCCCGAATATTAAGGCAATTATCTTTTTAAATTTTCAGTGTATGGGTTACCATAAACGATTGATGATACTTTGGGCTTTTTCTTCCGCGGCCATGCCTATACGGCGGCCCAGCAGCATGCCTAAAGGATCTTCTTCGGTGTAATCCACCAACTCGGGTGCGCCGATAACATCGCGTGAAATGCTGTATACATTACCGAAATCATCAATCAGGCCGGCGGCTTTGGCTTCGGAGCCTGTATAAATACGACCGCTGAACATATCGGGGTATTCTTTTTCTTTCAAACGGTTGCCGCGTCCCAATTTAACGGCTTTGATGAATTCCTGATGGATATCCGTCAGCATTTGTTCCCAAATTTTGGCTTGTTCGGGCGTTTCGGGGCTGAACGGATCGCCCATGCCTTTATTGCTGCCTGCTGTTTTCAGACGGCGTTTAATGCCTAATGTGTCCATCAGGCCTGTAAAATCAAAGCCGCCGCCGATTACGCCGATACTGCCGACTACACTTGAAGGGTCGGCATAAATTTTATCTGCGGCGGCAGCAATGTAGTAACAACCGGAAGCGCAGACGTCTTCGGCTACTACATAAAGCGGTGTATCGGGATGCTCTTTTTTCAGACGGCGTATTTCTTCAAATGCAATATTGGAAATAACAGGGGAGCCGCCGGGGCTGTTTGCCCTAATGATGATGCCTTTAACCGAGCTGTTCGAGTATGCCGCTTGAAGGCTGTCACGCAGAGTGGCGACTTGGTCTTGGTATTCATTGGAAATCGCGCCGCTTAAGCGGATAACTGCCGTATGATCGCCGCTTGGCGCATTGGAGCTTGCACCGCCGCGCAGACCGACAATTAGAGAAAGAAAAAACAGGAGCCATATAACACGCCAAATGTTGCGCCATATGCGGTTGCGGCGTTGTTCTTTATAAGTTTCCAGTAGGGCTTCGCGCAACGTATTGCGCTCCCAACTTTCTGTGGCGGCCGGTTGTTGGCCGTTTTCAGGTTCGCCTTCACGGCGGATACGGTATTGCATCGTAGTATTCCAAAATCAATTAAGTGCTCTATTTTAGGCGCATCGAGGGGCTTTGAAAACCGTTATAGAGTTTGCAGTAGAGACGGCAGGCCGCCTAAATTTTCCAATATGGCCAAATGGGGTGAGGTTTGCAGTTGTTCTGACGTATGTGTTCCTGTGCTGACGGCTACGGCATAGGCACGGGCATTGGCGGCCATATCCAAATCAAAAGTAGTGTCGCCGACAACTAGAGCTTCAGTAGGTAAAACACCCAGCTCGTCACAGATTTCAAGCACCATGTCGGGCACAGGCTTTGAAGGGCATTCGCTGGCGCAGCGCGTCGCGTACCAAAAATGTGCCGTACCGGTTTGGCTAATGGCACTGTCTAGGCCGCTTCTCCCCTTGCCTGTGGCCACTGCCAGCCAATAACCTTATTCTTTGAGCGTATTCAAGCAAGGTAAGGCATGCTCGAAAAGGCGCATATTCTGATTGTTGGGATTGAGATAATGAGTGGTGTAAGTCCGTACCAGTGCCGTCAGTTGGGTTGTGTCGATATCGGGATGCAGTATAGATATGATGGTGCGCAAATCGTATCCGATTAGTTTGCGTATGCTTTCGGCCGGTGGCGCGGGCAAGCCGTGTTCTAGAAAGGCGGCCTGCATGGTGGCGGTAATCGGTGCGGTGGTATCGGCAAGCGTGCCGTCCCAGTCGAAGATAATGAGTTTTGGAGGCATAAGGGTTTCCTTGTCCGCGGCTTTTTGATTGGTATGGGCCTATCTAAAAAGAAGAAGGTAATTTCCTAGTAGGCGTGGAGGGATAGAAGTGTATGGTTGTGCCTTGGCGGTTTTTTAGATGCTTTGATGGTATTTGCATACGAATCTGAGGCCGTCTGAAAAATTATAGAATCTTTTAGGCTTTTTTTTCGTTTGAGAATATCAGCAAGCATTGCTCTAATTCGGGCGGTAGCGGTGCAATCAACTTTAAAGGTTCGTTGGTAAGCGGGTGATTTAAATGCAGCTCGGCGGCGTGCAGAAACATACGTTTCAGCCCGATTTTTTGCAGGCGTTTGTTGGCTTGGTAGTCGCCGTAGCGCTCATCACCGGCAATCGGGCAGTTTTGCGATTGCATGTGAACGCGGATTTGGTGGGTGCGGCCGGTTTTTAGGGTGGCTTCCACATAAGTAAGGTTTGAGAGGCCTATTTGGTGCAAGATATCGCCGTTATATCTTTGCAATACGCGGAATATAGTATGGGCAGACTGGCCTTCTTCGCTTACGCGCACCATTTTTTCGCCTTGTGCGCCGGTATATTTGAATAGTGGGAGCTTGACGTGGGTTTTATCTTGAACCAGTTTTCCGATGCCAAGGGCAAGGTAGATTTTTTTCGGATGATCGTTTCGGATGGCTTCGTGGAGCTTCACTAAGGCACTGCGCTTTTTAGCAATCATCAGCAGGCCGCTGGTATCTTTGTCCAAACGGTGTACCAATTCGAGATAGCGCGCCTCGGGGCGGGCACGCCGGAGTTGCTCGATAACTCCGAAACTGACACCGCTGCCTCCGTGTACGGCTATACCGCTGGGTTTGTTGACTACCAGCAGGACATCATCTTCATATACGATATCAAATTCACGGGCAGGGGCGTTGTGCGACGCGACAGGCTTGATTTTTTCGGCGATACGTATAGGCGGAATGCGCAGGAGGTCGCCTGTCGAAATACGATCGGTCGGCTTGCAACGTTTTTTGTTCAGACGCACTTCTCCGGCGCGAATGATGCGTTGGATATGGCTTTTAGGAACACCTTTCAAAATTTTGATCAAAAAGTTGTCCAAACGTTGTCCGGCATCTTCTTCGGGAATGGTGAGATGGTTCACCAAGTCTTTGCTAATTGTTGGCATTTTCTCTATAATCCGATAACGGTTTGGCTGTTCAGACATGCAGTATACCAATCTAATTTTGAGGTCGTCTGAAAGTATAAAAAATCACAGCCTACCCGAGAGTTTATGCGGCAGTATTTGGCCGCAAGCTGAAAAATTGCGAATAGAAATATTTTATATTAAAAACGCACTCCACAAAGCATTTTCCTTTGTCATGCGCAAGCCAGCAGGGCAGAGTGGTAGTTAAGTTTGACCTTTTCGACGGAAGTCCGCCCGCGCATAAGACGCACGGCGCAGTTTTCGGGCAGCGATGCCGTCGAACGATGATAAAGAAGATACGGCTCAGATTTTCGGCCTGATGCGCATTTTGAAAGTACGGCATCGGCTTTCGGCATATTTTGATATGTGCCTTGTTCTTTACATTAACCTTCTTATATCCGGAATCCTGCCCTACACGCCGTTTTCAGACGGCCTGACCATTGGTGGCAAAGCAAGTGTCGAAAACTGATTACGCGCCTCGTGAGTGCTAAAAATAAAGAACGAGGTCGTTTTTATGAAACGTATGTTATTTAATGCTACGCAGGCCGAAGAGTTGCGCGTAGCTATTGTCGATGGACAAACCCTGTTGGATTTGGATATCGAAACGCTGGGAAAAGAACAGCGTAAAGGTAATATTTATAAGGGTGTGATCACCCGTATTGAGCCGTCGCTGGAAGCGTGTTTCGTTGATTACGGAACCGACCGCCACGGCTTTTTACCTTTTAAGGAAGTGTCCCGTTCGTATTTCCAAGATTACGAAGGCGGTCGTGCACGTATCCAAGATGTGCTTAAAGAAGGTATGGAGGTTATCGTGCAGGTGGAAAAAGACGAGCGCGGAAATAAAGGCGCGGCGTTGACCACCTTTATCAGCTTGGCCGGGCGTTACTTGGTTTTGATGCCGAATAATCCGAGGGGCGGCGGCGTGTCGCGCCGTATCGAAGGCGAAGAACGCCAAGAGCTCAAAAGTGCGATGGCCGAATTGGATGTGCCCCGCGGTATGAGTCTGATTGCCCGCACGGCGGGCATAGGCCGCAGTGTGGAAGAGTTGCAGTGGGATTTCAACTACCTACTACAGCTTTGGCACGCTATCGAAGAGGCGGGTAAGGCACATCACGAACCTTACTTGCTCTTTATGGAAAGCTCCCTGGTGATCCGTGCCGTACGCGATTATTTCCGTCCCGATATCGGTGAAATTCTGATTGATAACCAAGAGGTTTATGCTCAGGTTTCCGAATTCATGAGTTATGTGATGCCGAATAATATCGGCCGTCTGAAACTTTATGAAGATCATACTCCCCTGTTTTCACGTTTCCAAATAGAACACCAAATCGAAAGTGCTTTCTCACGCAGTGTCAGTCTGCCGTCAGGTGGTGCCATTGTCATTGACCATACCGAAGCGCTGGTGTCGGTAGACGTTAACTCTGCCCGCGCAACCCGTGGTGCTGATATCGAAGATACTGCTTTTAAAACCAATATGGAAGCAGCCGAAGAAGTAGCGCGCCAAATGCGTTTGCGCGACTTAGGCGGTTTGGTAGTTATTGATTTTATCGATATGGAAAACCCTAAGCATCAACGCGATGTGGAAAATACCCTGCGTGATGCTCTGAAAAAAGACCGTGCCCGTGTGCAAATGGGCAAGCTTTCCCGCTTTGGCTTGTTGGAGCTTAGCCGTCAGCGCCTGAAGCCGGCTTTGGGAGAGAGCAGTCATGTTGCCTGTCCACGTTGTGCCGGCACCGGTGTGATCCGTGGCATCGAGTCAACGGCATTGCATGTATTGCGTATCATTCAAGAAGAAGCGATGAAAGACAATACCGCCGAGGTACATGCACAAGTACCGGTGGATGTGGCAACCTTTTTGTTGAATGAGAAACGGGCCGAGCTGTTCGGATTAGAAGAGCGTTTGGACGTATCGGTTTTCCTGATTCCGAATATTCATTTGGAGAATCCGCATTATGACGTTAGCCGCGTGCGTAATGATGATGTGGATGAAAATGCGGCACCTAGCTACCAGCGTGTGGCCGAGCCTGAAAAACAAGATAATCTGCCTTTTAATGGCGATAAAGTCAAAGCGGCACGCCCTGAGCCGGCTGTTAAGGGGGTGAAGCATACCCAGCCTGCTCCCACAGTAAGCGAGACTTCAACCGGCGGTTCATGGTGGGATAGTATTAAGGCTTGGTTTGGCCGTGTATTTGGCAATTCGGAAGAAACTAAAGCGGAGCCTGAAAAACAAGCGGCTAATCCCCGTCCAAGCCAACGGCAGACGAATGGTAAAAGCCGTCGACAGCAGAATCGCCGCCATAATCCCCGCCGAAACAACGGTAATCAAAGTCGACGTAATGAGTACGATACCGATAAGGAAAAAGCGGAGGTTGTAGAAGCAGCCGATACTCGCGGTAACCAGCGTGGCCGACGCGATCAGCAAAGTGAAAACAATACTGGTCGTGACCGTAACAACGGAGCGTCAAACGGTAACGCAGAGGAGCGACGCGGAAAGAATTCAGTAGCAGTAGAAGACACCGGTGCTAATGAATCGGTTAATACTAATAACCGCCGCCGCAATAACCGTAATGAGCCGCGTCGTCAGGAAGAAATTGTTGCTCCGGTAGCCGCATTAGAGGCAAATGAGAAAGTAGCATCTGTTGCGGCAAGTACCGCTAATGTGCAAAAACAAGAACCTATAGTGGTGAATTTGAGCGGTGATGCCGACGGTAAGAATAGTGCGCATAAGCGTAACCGTAATACGGAGCGCAACGAGCGTAACAACCGTAATCAAAGAGACCGTCGCAATAACAGTAAAAAACGTAATATCCCTTCGGCTGCCAAAATCGAGCAATACTTGATGATTGAGGAGGTGGGGGATAAAGTGCGAAATGCTGTTGCCCACGTGTTAGGCGGTGCGGCAGAAGAGCCTGTTGCCGTGCCTGTTCCGATGGCTGTTGATGTGGTTGTTCCGCAAGCAGATACACCTATTGATAAGCCGGTAACCATTGTTTTGCCAGCAGTATCGGATGAAGCTGATAATGTGGCCGTTGGGTTGTTTGCAATTGAGGATGATATTTCTGTAGAAACGGAAGAAAACATTCCAGAAGAAACCATAGTCAATGAAGCAGCGGCGAAAGTACAAAAAGCTGTAGCTCAATTGATAGGTATTGAAGCCGAAGATGATAAGAAACCATCTGAAGAGTTGATGAAAGAGCAATTTGTGCAAGAATCTTCAAGCAGTGCTTTAACAAATTCAGCGTCGAGTAGTGTTGTGCAAGAGTCTGATTTGGGTGGTTTGATTTTGGTGCAAACCAGTATTGAAGCTTTGGAAGCAGCTAAACAGATGCCGGCTTTAGAATTACCTAAAGGCCTGCGCCGTTCGGATCTGCCAAAAACAATTGAAACGATTCATGAGGAGCAATCTTTAATTCAGGTTGAAACAAATAAACCTGGTTTGCTGATTGAGTAGATTGTTAGTGAATATTGTTAGTTTTAGGTAATTCTCGGAATATGCCGTCTGAAAATCATGGTTCAGACGGCATATTTTTGAATATATAAATAGCAGAGGCAGTTATTTTTAATAGCCGTTTTAGTATGAGTTAAGTGTGGCTGAATATAAAATGATTAAATTTTGGTTCAGCTTGGCAAAAAGTTTATTGCACTGACTTATTTGCTTATTTGTGAAAAGTAAGATTATTTTCTAAATTAAGTGGTGCACGGTTTCCCTTATTCCCTAAATTGTGATTCCATAGGAATATGTATGGAAAAGCGGTTGTTATAAAATTAGGCCTTGATCCGTATTAATTATGATCAAGGCCTAAATGGTAAGATAGGAATTTATAAACCGGGGAAGCGGCCTTTCATTCCTTTGGCAAGATTCATAAGTTTGCTCATGCCTTTGCCACTAAACATTTTCATCATCTGCTGAGACTGCTCAAATTGTTTCAGCATTTTATTTACTTCTTGCACGCTGGTTCCTGAACCGGCGGCGATACGGCGTTTTCTGCTGGCCTTAATAATTGAGGGATTAGCCCGCTCTTTGGCTGTCATAGAGTTGATAATCGCTTCTACATGGCTCATGGCCTTTTCAGCCGTGCCTTCTGGAATCTGCTTGGAAAGCTGCCCTATCTCTCCGGGCATTTTAGACATGATGCTTTCCAGGCCGCCCATATTGCGCATCTGTTGAATTTGCTCTTTGAAGTCATTTAAGTCGAAGCCTTTGCCTTTATGCAGCTTTTTAGCCATTTTGGCAGCGACTTCCTCATCAATTCCTTTTTGTACGTCTTCAATCAGCGTTAATACATCACCCATACCTAAAATACGGCTGGCAATACGATCCGGGTGGAAGGGTTCCAAACCGGTAACTTTTTCGCCCGTACCGATAAATTTAATCGGTTTGCCAGTAGTTTGGCGGACAGATAGAGCCGCACCACCGCGTGAATCGCCATCCATTTTGGTTAGGATTACACCCGTTAACGGTAAGGCCTCATTGAAAGCTTTTGCTGTGTTTACGGCATCCTGCCCAAGCATGGCGTCTACGACAAATAAAGTTTCGACCGGGTTGACGGCTGCATGTAGTGCTTTAATCTCGGCCATCATTTCTTCATCAATAGCTAAGCGACCGGCTGTATCGACCATAAGAACATCATAGAAATGTTTCTTTGCATAATCGACTGCTGCACGGGCAATCTCTACTGGTTTTTGTTCTGTGCTGGAGGGGAAGAAGTCAACGCCTACTTGGTTTGCGAGGAGTTTTAGCTGCTCGATTGCAGCAGGGCGGTAAACGTCGGCGGAGACCACAAGGATTTTTTTCTTGTGGTCATTTTTCAATAGGCGGGAGAGTTTGCCTACCGTAGTTGTCTTACCCGCCCCCTGCAGGCCTGCCATTAACACGACGGCAGGTGGTGAAACGGCTAAATTCAGGCTGTGGTTTTCCTTACCCATCAACTCGACCAGCGCTTCATTTACGACTCCGATAAATGCTTGGTCGGGTGTGAGGCTATCGGCGATTTCATGGCCGAGGGCTTTTTCTTTTACACTGTTTACAAAATCTTTAACGATAGGTAGGGCAACATCAGCTTCTAATAATGCCAAACGTACCTCACGCAATGCTTCTTTGATATTATCTTCTGTGAGTTTTGATTGTCCGCGAATGTTTTTAAATACATTACTAAAGCGGCTTGTTAAATTATCTAACATGTACTTCCTTACTTATTGAGAATGGCCGCCACGAGTTTGGCGTTATTTGATAAAATTACCGTATTTTACACCACGAGTGCGCTTCTGAATATGCGCGCGTAGAAAGTTTGTCATGCCTATTATATTGATTTGTCTGATACTGGTGTATGCCGGATTGGCCGTTTTTGCATGGCTTCAATATAAAAAAGAAGGTGTTCGGCAACACTATCCTTTAAAAACCGAGCTTGCTATATTGGCTCCTATTTTGCTTGTACACGGAGCAGTATTGGCATTGCCGGTATTGAGAGATCAAGTTTTGGTCATGGGGTTTGGTTATGCCGTCAGTCTTATTGTCTGGTTAATGTTGACGATGTATTGGGCAGGTAGTTTTTTTTACCGCTTAAAGGGGTTGCAGCTCCTTTTATATCCTTGCGCCGCTTTTTCATTATTGATAGCAGTCATTTTCCCTGGCCATTACGTCGGCTATCAAATTAGTAATTGGCCTTTTATACTGCATGTTAGCGGGTCATTGCTTGCATATGGTTTGTTTGGAATTGTTACGTTATTGGCCGTGTTGATTTTATTGTTAAACAGAAATCTGCACAAACACCGCCTCTCCCCCTTTACCAAATTTCTGCCTCCTTTGCTAAGTCTGGAAAAACTTATGTTTCAAGGAATGGAGGTTGGCTTTTTACTGCTAACATTTTCCGTTATTAGTGGTACATTTTTTGCTGAGGTTGTATTTGGCAAACCTGCAGAATTATCACATAAAACTGTCTTCGGTATATTATCTTGGTTGATTTATGGCGGACTTCTGCTAAAAAGAAATATGACTTCTTGGAGAGGTAAACAGGCGGCATTGTGGACAATTGCAGGTTTTGTTAGTTTGATGCTGGCATATGTCGGTTCCAAATTTGTGCTTGAAGTCATTTTGCCATAACATAATAAATATTATTTAGCTGTGTTGTAGTACTTTGTATATCAAAATAAATGCCGTCTGAAGAATTTCAGACGGCATTTATTTTAGGTGGACGGTTATCTAAATTAGCTGATATTAAATAATTAAAATTATTTAGCAGCTCTATTCATGGAAGAGGAAGAGAGGGTAACTGTAGTGTTTTTGCTAGGTGGCTGAAGGTGAATGGGTAGCGGTGCGGGTGAGTTTGGGTGTCGAAGAGGTATGATGTTTCCGATGGCGGCATCGTCTGTTTTGTCTATTTTTAGTTATAAAAAATTCTGTTGTAAAACAGACGGGTGCAATTTTTTCTGGGGGATTTTTTGTTTTGGGGGTTGACGGGTTTTGTATGGGTTGTGTATAGTTCGGTTCTTCGCTGCTGAGGCGGTGAATAAAACTGACTGTAGATTGTACCACGGTTGGGATTTTGAGTAAACGGATTGGTTGCTTTTAGTCTTGACAGATAAAATTTTGGTG